>CBFHPE010000007.1:0-31980 GCA_965657515.1 Sulfurovum sp. | reverse complement strand
TTCACCTGCGACCACAACTTTTTCAATGCCATCAGCACCGATGACTTTGACCGCACCTTCTATCGATTTTACATATCCTATTTCTGAAGCCATAATATATCCTTTTTGGTTCATTTTATAGTTTATAGTAATATAAATAATTAAGTAACGTCAATACCTCTTTAGTATGAATTTTCTATCTGGTTAATTTTGATCGCCAATTCCAATCGTGTATGCACACCTACTTTTTCATAAATAGCTTTAAGATGGGTTTTAACGGTTTGTTCAGTAATATCAGCTTGTGTTGCGACTTCTTTGTTAGTCATTCCTAAAGCTACCAACTGTGCAATTTCGCGTTCACGAGAGGAGAGCTGTTGCATGAGATCTGATTCTCCAACATTAGGAACAAGACTCTGTTTTATCATTGCCTGTATAAACTCTCTATAAAGCCAAATATTACCATTAAGCACTGATTCTATCGCCTGATTGAGGTTTTCAGGTTTAGCATAAGCATTCATAAATGCTTTCGCATCTTTGCGTAGTAAGCGAATACCTTCGTAAAAAAGAGGACGGATATTAAGAACCATGATATATGATCCGGTCTTTTTTGATTTAGTATATTCCAATAACTCTTCTGCAATGCCAACATCGCCGTTATAATCAAATAAAATAACATCAGGATCTGATTTTTCTATATCTTTATATAAACTCAAGAGGTTATCATAAACCAGTATAGAATAGTTATTATTGATATGTTTTTGCCAGTAATTCAAAACAGAGCGTTTATTTGAAAAAAGACTGATTTGTTTCATTATCGCTCCTTGAAGGCATTTTCTGTTGTTTTTAATACCGGTCCCATAATATAACTGAGAATGCTTTTCTTTCCAGTGATAATATCTGAGTCAACAACCATACCTGGTATCAATTTCAGTGGAGAGTCTTTTGTACCAAGATAATTTCTGTCTGTCTCTATTAAGACATTATAGTATGTAGTTCCGTCAGACTCTGTAATTGAGTCAGGACTGATGCGAATAACTTTTCCGTTTAGTCCACCATAGATCGAGAAGTCATACGCAGTCAACTTAACAACTGCCCGCTGATCAGGATAAATGAATGCTATATCTTTAGGATGTACACGTACTTCTACAACCAAGGTATCTCCTGTAGGGAGGATATCCATTATTTCTTTTCCAGGTTGTACAACACCCCCTATCGTGTTGATATGCATGATCTTCACAACACCCGTAACAGGTGAATTAATAAGTGTACGTTTAACCTGATCTTTCAGCGCAATTTGTGTCTCTTTAATACGTTTCATTTCTGCATCAATACTATTTAACTCTTCTTTTGCTTCATTTTGGAAAGCAAGACTTGTTCCATCCAGTGTATTTTCAGTCTCTTCTATAACTGACTTCATGGTTTTCAGAGCATAGCGTGTTTTTGTCAACTCTTGTTGTACATTGTTCTTTTCTTGCTGTAATTTGAGAAAATCAACTTGAGAAACGATCTTACTTTTCACTAACGGTGCATTAATATCGATCTGTTTCTGTACCAGTTCCATTGCAACTTTTAATTCTTTATGGCTTTCTCTTAATTCTGCCAATTTTTCACGATGCTGTCTTATCTGAGCACGAACAACTTCTAGGTTTTTATATAATTGTTGCTGATTACTTTCGTATAAATTACGTTCTTTTTCTACTAATTCCGTAAGACCATTTACCATTTTCTTTGGTTCTATAAAAGGTTTTGAAAAAGCTTCAGCGCTAAGACGTATAGACTTGGCATAAAGTTCATCATATTTCAATCTGTTCTTTTCATGAGAAGAACTGTAAAATATATCTTCAATTTTCAAGAGTGGTTGCCCCTTGTTAACACTGTCACCCTCTTTCACCATGATCTCTTTGACAATACCGCCTTCAAGATTCTGAATGGACTTGATCTTTCCTGAAGGTACGATCTTCCCATACCCTTTAACCACTTCATCAAGCATTGTCTTATCCATCCAAAAGACCGCTATAGCAACTGTCAATATAACGATCCAAAGAAACATCTTAGAACGTAGTGCAGTCTGTTCAAGTACTGCTGCACTTCTACTGTTAAGAAACTCAAGCTCTTTTTTACTGACACTTTGATTACGACGATCTTTTTTCTTTGTTGATCCATTTTCGTTAGGCGGTGTTGGTAACAGTTCACTGATCATGATTTTATCCCATTTGGTCTACTTCTTTTGAGCACCACTGTTGGTTTTCCATTTTGTCGAAGTTTTTTAAGTACTTCTTCTTTTTTGCCATCATACAAGATCTTTCCATCCTTCATCCATATGATCCTATCTACCAAAGTTAAAAGCGAATTTTTATGTGTGATAATCAATGTTGTTTTCCCAGCGATCTTTTTTCGAATACCATCTATGGCAATGCGTTCACTCTCGTCATCCATATCTGAAGTCATTTCATCAAGTAAAGCGATCGCAGAGTCATTTAAAAAAGCTCTTGCTATACCTATACTCTGTCGCTGTCCTCCTGATATATTCTGGCCACGTTCAATTATCTTCATGTTGAATCCCTCAGGATTTTTATTGATGTAATTGATAGCTCCAGATGTTTTGGCTGCTTCCAAAATAGCACTTGAATCAATTCCAGGACTTTTAATGGCAATATTTTCCTTAATACTACCCTGTATAAGTATGACATCCTGTGGAACATAAGCGATCTTATTGCGGTATTCTGACAATGAATACTGATTTATCTCGACATCATCTATCAATATCTTACCCTGATTAGGTTCATAAAAGCCCATAAGCAAATTGAGTAGTGACGATTTACCTGATCCCATTTTCCCCATAATAGCAACACGCTCTCCTGGTTCGATCTTTACTGAGATATCACGAAGTACATTTTGGTTCGCTTCGGGATAAGCGAAGTCCACACCAATGAATTCGATCTTACCATCTATTTGTTTAGGACTGATGAAAGATTTATCTTTGGGATGTTCAACTGGTATTTGCATCAGTTTATCAACCTCTTTAAACCCTGTGACTGCTTTGTTATATTGTAAAATAAGTGATACCAGTTTACCAACAGGACTAACTGCACGAGATGCAAGTATATAGGCCACTAACAAACCTCCTGATGACAATTCACCAGTACTTATCATATAAACACTACCAACGATAATTGCCACAGTCTGAATGCGTATCATAAAAGTAGTGACTGTATTAATGGAACCATTAAGCATACGTGACTTTAGACTTTTCTTTGCTATATCACCGATAGCATCTTCCATTTTCCATTGCATGACACTACTGTAATTAAAAGCTTTCATCGTTTCAATTGCATTGATACTTTCATACAAGATCATCTCTTTCAATGACGCTGCCCTATTTGAATCTACAATACTCTTTCGAATTGCACCTTTCATAATTAATGCATACAAAATAATAAGTAATATAGTAACTATCGGTATATAAACAAGATCACCCGCTATCCAGTAGATCACGACCAGAAAAATAATAGCAAATGGAATATCAATGATCGTCGTCACGACTGAAGATGCAAGAAAATTCCTTATGTTTCCATATTGTTGAAGTTTACTGGTGAATTTCCCAAGTGAAGATGACTTATCACTCAACTTCATATCAAGCACGCGTTCAAATATGAGTGAAGACATTATGACATCACTTTTCTTTGCAGCGATCTCAGTAAAATAATTACGTAAAAATTTCAATACCGCCTCTAATATAAAGACTGTAATGATCGCAAATGTTAAAACCCACATGGTATCAAATGCGGTGTTTGGGATCACCCTATCGTAAATGATCCGTAAATACAATGGAAGGGCAAGAATAAATAAGTTGATAAGAAATGATCCTATCAGGATATCAATATAAATACTTTTTGTTCTCGCAATTGTACTCCAGAACCAGTGTTTAGGTGCAGTTTCCTCTCGCATCTGTTCAAGTTTTTCTTCAACATCAAAACTTGATACTCTTTTAAGCATAAACAGAGACCCAAGATACTCTTGTTCTAATTGATCAATACTTATCCAACCTTCATTATTTACATCTCCAGGAATAAGAATTTGCGCATATTTCATCTCTTTATCAAAATCAAGCAAGATACAGGAACGATCATCTTTAAGAAGCAGAATAGAAGGAAGGACTTCAGATGGTATTTTCCGCAATGATTTTTTTTCCAAACTACTTTTAAAACCGGCTTTCTCTGCCGCACGAGTAAAGAGCGATCGTGCCTTCTTAGGATCTTTTTCAAATAGTTTAGGTTTCTGAGGATCTACAGGAAGACCTGACAAAATAGATTCCCGAGTAACATCAAGATGATACATCTCAACCATTGCCATTAATGCATTTATGAGTGTTGTATCTGCGAAAATGTCATTTTTCATTTTTTAACTTTCTACTTTTGGTTCACCGATCCAGTATCCCTGCATCAATGTAATATCATTTTCTTTCAAACGGGTCACCATCTCTTCAGAATCTACGGACATAGCGATCAGATCGATCTCTAGTAGATCAGTGAGTGTGAAGAGTGAAGTTTTTGAAAGTGCATCATCTCTTCCTTCCACAAGTGAAAGAAGATAAGCAGCATTCATTTTCAAATACGCAGGTTTAATATCTTCTAGAAGATGTAGATCATAATCACCTACTATAAAGTGATCAATGGCGACTTTCCACCCTTCACGATGAATATGAGATGCAAAAGCTTTAGATGCTTCTGGATCTGAAGCCAGTGTTGAATTGGGAAGTTCAAATACAATATCCATTCCACGTGCCTTCCATTGTTTAGACAACGAAGATATCACTTGAAAATTAGCACTTTGAGTTATAAAGTCGTGTGTTATGTTTACAGCTATCGGTTTAGACTGTTTTTTTGTATCCAAAAGTTCCAGAACATGACGATCCAGCTCAGTCAGCATATTAACTCCTGCAATGATCGGCATAAAAATACCAGCACTTACAATGTCTCCTTCATATTGCAAACGTAACAAGAGCTCGTTTTGCACTATTTCTCCATTTTGCTCCATTACAGGCTGTAACATTGGGATAAAGGCCTTATTCTTCATTGCATCATGTACTTTTTCCACCCATTCATCATGACTAAGAAGAGGAATTTTATCTTTATCATCTGCATAGATTCTTATTGAGTCAGACTCTGAGGCTGCTGCCATCATTAAACCACTGTCTATTCTCTCCATGATATTCGAAAGAGCTTCTCCTTCTTCATAAGAAATATAAGTACAGTCAACTTCATAACTTTCTGTAGATTCTTCACACACAGTAAGGGCAAATTTTTCCACCTGCTCTTTAAGACAAGCCGGGAGTATTATCATAATGTCATTATCTCGTGTACGACAACGAACTGCCTCCACAAACGAAGTGCAACAATGAGCATTAACATTGTCACGCAGATCCATTACAGCTTTATAAACACCATTTACACCCTTCTCTTCAAGAAGCTTAGCATACTTGTGAATTTCAAAAGCGACTACATATCCATGTGAGAGATGGTCGCTTGAATGCAAATACTCCTCCATCTTGATACGAAAATAGTCTCGGTTATAATAACCTGTTTCTCTATCTTCGTAAAGAAGTCGATTATAATCTGCAATAGCTTTTGCCTCTTTTTCGTAAACCATCTTTACTTTTTTAACCAGTAAGTTCATAGCAGTTACAACATCAAGCATCTCTTTTGTTTTTGGCACTTTCTTTTGAAAAATGAAACGTCTTTGCATGACTGCCTCAGCTTGTTCACGCACACGCTGTAGTGGAGAAAGAACGACTTTTAGTAACATATAGATGCCAGCTAATGCAAGCAGTCCAAGTGCAACAAAACCAACTACCATTTCTATAAATGCTTCCCAGATCTGAACATAAGCATGCCCACGATGACCACTGATCTTCAATTGTCCGGTCTGACGCCAACCACTGCTTAACGGTACAACTGCTTCTAATGATTTCAGACGCACTTGATCAATGAACCACGAGGGTATACCTTGAACTCTTACTGGTTCACTACTTTGATGAACGATATTTCCGTCAATGTCAGACATGACAATAGATTCATAATACCCACTGTCAAAAACAGCATTGATCAATGTTTCTTCCATCGCTCTGTCACCAGTAACATGACTTAATGCAACACCCAGAGAAGATGCTGTATTTGCTGCATTACTATGAAGCTGATCTTTGATAAATCCCTCTGCATTTTTATAATTGACGTACATGGACGTCGCAAGAAGGACTAGCACAATCATCGACATCACCAACATCATTTGTTTATATAGTGTCATTGAAATTCCTTTTCAATATTATCCAGGAATGTTGCCCATTTCCTATTTTTATCACGTCCGCCCGGTACAACCTTACCTAATCCTTTCTGTCGATTAAGATAGAGTTCCTTAGCATTGAAACTGTATACAAATGCCAGATCATTACGTTTACTTGCCGGAAGCACTTTAAAGTTAAGATTATCCAATATCAATGGAACTGATTTTGGAGTTTCATAATAACTCAACACCATGTGCGCCTGATTGAGTCTTAACGCCTTAACATACGTAAAAAACAACTTCTCTTCTGGAACACCTGCTTTTCGAAGCATAAAATATTTTGTGATAACAAAATCTTCACAATCTCCTTTATCACGTCCTAAAAACTCTACAGGTCTAGCCCAATAATCCTTAACACCCCATGCAACTTGGTCAGAAGTGAATCGTACCTTATTTACGAACTTATTGACTTCACCTAACTTTTCCTTTTCACTCAAGGCATCGATCTGCCTTATTAACTTCAACCCGGCTTCAACGCGAGCGACAGCCAAGGAGCCATACTTTTTTTCTATCTCCTTTGAGCGCTCATTCGAAAGAAGAGGATTTTGAGCTCCCATAGTACAGTTCGTTACCGTACTTAATCCCAGGAACATTACCAGCAGTAATCTCCACCCCTTCACATTAGTCCATTGCATGTTATCCTATCAGTACTTTTTACTATTTAAAGTTCATTCTTGTACATTATATCTAATGGTAAGTCTTCTTTCTATTGCGCATTACGTTTAAATTTAAGTACATCATCTGAAGTAACTGAAACCATGTTTGGCAAATTACCAACATTTTCTATAACACGATATTTTGCCAATATTTGATCATAGTGTGCAGATATATATGCTTTTCTTGAAAGAAAAAATTCATTTTTTACATCCAATAGATCAAGTAGTGTACGGCGTCCTAAATTAAATTCTTCATTGTAGGCATTCAGTGTCTTCTTCGAATAGTCCCGGTGCTGTTTAAGATATGTTAACTGTTCAGCAAGACGTTCTTTAGCCGCCCATGAAAGTCGTAAACGCTCAGAAGCAAGTCTCTTTATATTAAGCATTCTGTCTGATTCTTCAAACATTCTTGCAGCAGACTTTTCTACCAATGCATCATCGGCGCCACCGTTATAAAGGTTCCAAGTTGCAACAAGCATGATGGTAGTTTGATCAACTTCGTCTCTTAAACCAGTAATTACGTCTGAATCAGCATCATTGTCATAATAACTCTGTTTAAGCTCCAAATCAACCCATGGGTAGTAATTCTCTTTTGCCTGTTGATAACCCGCTTCTAAAGCTTTTACATTATTTTGCGAAGCAAGAATAGAAGGGTACTGTCTTTCCAGAAGTTCTTCAGCACTTTCAAGTGTTTTAGGTATCAAAGTTTGATCAACACTTGTTTCTTTTAGATCAGATGGAGAAACTGGTTGTCCATAACCATAAATGCGAAGGAAATTCGTTTCTGCATCCATCAAATTATTCTGAGCAACAATTACATTTGAATGTGACAAAGCCATACGCCCTGAGATCTGTTCCATATCACCTTGTGATCCAGCTCCTGATGCTGTTCTTTGTTTGATCTTCGAGAAGTACTCTTTATGTACCTCATGATTTTCCTTGGCTAGATCAAGTATCTTTCTAGCTTTAATGATCTCTAGATATGTATTGATCATCTCAAGTCCCAGTTGACTCACTTTTTCCATGAGATAATACTCTGCAGAGATCAGCCGTTTATTCTGCTGTTCCACATCGTTTTGTGTACCAAAACCATGAAAAAGGTTTTGACGTGCACGGATAAATGCTTCCGTATATTGGTAATTGTCTGTACCATACTCCGGTATAGTATCATCATAACGCTTTTCACCAATGCCATACTGAACATCAACAACAGGGAGATATCCAGAAAATGCTATATCATGATCTTGTTCGACTGCACGATAGTTTTCAATGCGCTCACGTACCTCTGGATTCGTATTGATCACATGAACCAACGCTTCATTTATAGTTAGTCCTGACACCGCAGATGGTAACAAAAAAGGTAAAATCCCTAAAAACAACATTTTTTTCATTGTATATCCTTTCATTGTGTTTGAAAGCAGATTTATCTGCACTAGAATAAGTATACACTAATACTAAAGGAAAATACAAGTTTTATAGTAAAAAGTTATAATTGTTAATTTAAACTTATTATTTTGTTAACTTTTTAACCATCTTACTAAATCACTACTCAACTTAGCCATTGCGATATTTGTTGCACTAGCGTAACCTTCAGCATTTACACTTGGGGTGGCTTCCCTATATGAAAATCTTTTACTTTTAACCAATTTCCCTGTATCAGCATCTATCAACGTGAACTGTATAGAAACTATAGCGTGAGATTCATTTCCGCGTACTTGGTGTTCAAAAGCAAAAATATTACTTTCAAGTCTATAGTTTACTTTGAGTGTGGTTGTATCTGGAAGAACCGTTTTAAAGAGTTTAGCACTGTCTAAAACATCTATCACTGTACCTTGTAAAAGTTTTGACATGTTATTGGACCACTCTGAGTTCATGTAAGTCCCATAGTCACTATAACTGTATGAAAAATTCATCTTTTGTGACATTTGTTCTCTTAGGCTTTGAGGAAATGTCACTTTAATGGTTTTTTGTTTGTATGCTGAGTAGCTTACTTTTTGTACCTTTGGTACATCTAAACTGTAGACTTTTAAAACGGGTGCCTGTGTACAACCCAATAAACCTGCACATAATATGACAGAAATTAAAGCTCTTTTACGATTTGTCATTCTCCCGGTCCCCTTCTTGATTTTCTTGATTTAAAAAGTATACCGCTTGGGTTTTGTTCAAGTTCTCTTGAGACTGTACTAAGTTCTTTTAAAAGTATCTGCGTATCTATGATAGCTGGTTCTAAGATCTTTTTTAGATTATAATCACCTCTGTCCAAACTTTTTTCAACTTTGAGTGTCACACGATTAAAGTTTTTACTGGTTTCCATGAGTTTACCTACTGTAGGTACCGTCACTTCTTTTATATCTGCAAAATCTTTTTGCATTTTTTTAAAATCGTCGGTGGCCTCTGTTAATTTTGTATTGATATTCTTCAAAGCAATCCTAAACTCTTGCAGTGTAACATCTATCTCATCAAGTGAGGTCATTGCTTTTTTCCCCACATCAGCTCCATTTGCAGTTAGCAACTCAGTATTGTCTATAATGTTATCCATCTTTTGAATATTTTGATCGGAAAGAAGTTTATCACTTTGCGCCAGTAAACTTTCCAGTTTTTCACTTAGACCTCCAACATTTTTTGAAAGTTTTGTAAGAAGTGATGGTTTAGAAGGGATGATCGGTATATGATCTTCTGAAGGCACTAGAGTTTTTGCTCCATTTGTACCTCCTTCTATCTCTATAAATAAAAGACCGGTTATACCGAACATTTGCGTATGTGCCACCATATCCTCTTTAATAGGTACACCCTCTTTTATCTCTAAGATCAATTCGACTTTTTCTACATCATGAGGATGTATACTTATTTGGGTTACACGTCCTATCTCTACACCGCGTAACTTCACAGCAGAATCTTTTGAAAGTCCAGATACAGAATCTTGTAACTCAACCTTATAGGTGACGAATTCTTCTTTCAGTCCGTATTTAGCAAGCCAAAAAGCAAACCAGACCATACCAATACCAAATAAAATGACAAATAGTCCCACGATGGTATAATTGACTTTACTATACATTTCCTACCTCACCTACTTTTACCTTGTCTGCATACTTTTGTTTAGTATATTCATTTTTAAAAAAATCTTCTACAAAAGGATGTGTAGATTGTAACACATTTTTTATACTTCCTTCAGCCACAACATGTTTATCCGCTAAAACTGCCATCCTGTCCACGATAGAAAAGATGCTATCCAGATCATGTGTGATCATCACTACGGTTATACCAAGAAGATCTCGCAACTCTACGATAAGTGCATCAAAATTTCTTGCACCTATAGGATCGAGTCCCGAAGTGGGTTCATCTAAAAAAAGTAATTTAGGCTCCATCGCCAAAGCACGTGCTAGTGCTGCACGTTTTATCATACCACCTGATAATTCAGAAGGATATAGTGCACCAACATATGGCTCCAACCCTACCAATGCCAATTTTGAACTAACCAGCTTTTTTCGCATACTCTCTGAAATATTGGTATATTCTTTAAGCTGTACTTCTATGTTCTCAGCAATGGTCAAAGAGGAGAAAAGTGCACCAAATTGGAAAAGTACACCCCAGTCCTCTCTTAATGCCTGTGCATCTCTAAAAGTAATACCGTTGAGTTTTTTACCTAAAATAGATACCCTTCCTTCAGTGGGCTCCAGCAGCATGATCATCTCTTTCATAAGCACAGATTTACCCGACCCACTCTCACCAAGGATCCCATATATCTCATTTTCTTTTATGTGCAAATTAACATTGTCATGAATGGTCCGCTCACCAAACTTTGTTACTATTCCTTCTACCTCGATCACTGTATTCATAGATCCAACTCCGTAAATATTACTGAGAAAAGTGCATCAAATGCAATGACGAGAAATATAGAGTTAACCACTGAAGCGGTAGTATGAAGTCCTATACTCTCTGTGTTTTTAGAGACCTGAAAACCTCTAAAGCAACCTACTGCAGCAATGATAAATGCAAATACAGGTCCTTTCATCATCCCCAACAGATAATGCTTGACCTCCAGCACTTCATACAGTCTGTCTATAAACTGTGTCATAGAAATACCTAATTGCATACTTGCTGCTGTCATACCACCCAAAATACCAATGATATCTGCAAAAAAGATAAGTAGAGGAAGTGCTATCATTAAGGCAATTACACGGGGAAGAACCAAAAATGCATAAGGATCAAAACCCATTGTCCGCATCGCAGCGGTCTCTTCTGTGATCTTCATAGCACCTATTTCAGCCGTATAAGCAGAACCGCTGCGACCTGCTATAACAATAGCTGTTATCATGGGCCCCAACTCTCTGGTGATAGAAATAGCTACAGTATCAACGATGAACATATCTGCACCAAATTTCGCTAGTTGCACAGAACCTTGATAAGAGATAACCATACCAACTAAAAATGAGGTAAGAGCTATGATGATGAGAGCATTAAACCCTGACTGATGTATATGGTACACAGTCTCTTTAATACGAATATCTTTAGGTTTCATCCATGTGTGGAACAAAGCATAAAAAAGGTGTCCTGTAAAAGTAATAAAATCTTTAATATCAGAAAATACTTCCAGTGTATTTTCACCAATTTTTTCAAGATTACTTTTTATTCTAGGTGTCTCATAAGCATGGATATTTTTATTTAGAAGATCATACATCTCCTTTTGATTCTTTGTATACCCTACTATTTCAAGTGTTGTTTTCTTTTTAAATCGATTGAAGTATTCTATAAATAAAAGTACACCTGCAGAGTCAAAATCTTCAACCTCAGAGAGATCACAGATGATCTTTGCATCATAGGGTACTTTTTCCAGCTCTTTT
Source organism: Sulfurovum sp. (assembly GCA_965657515.1). Lineage (GTDB taxonomy): Bacteria > Campylobacterota > Campylobacteria > Campylobacterales > Sulfurovaceae > Sulfurovum. The sequence continues at coordinate 20,165 of CBFHPE010000007.1, read as the reverse complement.
TCTATTTGCCGCACATTGGCTAAGGTCCATTTCCCCAAGCAGAGCAACTTAAGATGATACTGGTCTGCTTCATACTTCAAGAACTGTTTATTCATAAGACTATTATAGGTAAGATTAGTTTAAGTTTCGCTATAATAATCATAATATATCTACGGGGCATACGATGAAAGATTTTGGTTTAAATATTTGGTCTGATGATAATTTTATTATCCAGGACGATACTGTCAATATCAATTATGCATCAAAACCTTCTTTATTGAACATTACCCAAGAGATAAGAGAAAAAGGTTATAAAGGTCCCCTTCTTCTACGTTTTTCACACCTTATAGAAAAACAGATCTCAACACTTTTTACTACCTTTGAAAAAGCCAAAAATGAGTTTAACTATCAAGGTGATTTTCAAGCTGTATTTCCCCTCAAAGTGAACCAATTTCCCAATTTTGTAGAATCTCTCATGGAGGTTTCAAAAGGCTATAATTATGGTCTTGAAGCTGGATCTAAAGCTGAGCTTATCATCGCAATGAGTAAAACGCCTTTAGGTTCACCTATCACGGTCAATGGTTTTAAGGACAAGGAGATGATCTCGCTTTGTTTCATCGCAGCAAAGATGGGACATAACATTACTGTGACCATCGAAGGCCTCGGTGAACTTAAGACCATCATAGAAGTAAACCGTGAATTTAATGATTCTGTGGAAAAAGCTGTTGCACCCAAAATTGGTGTGCGTATACGCTTGCATAGTTCAGGCATAGGTATATGGGCAAAAAGCGGTGGGTACTCTTCCAAATTTGGATTGACCTCTACAGAACTGCTTGAAGCCTATGAAATGCTTAAAAAACATGCTCTTTTAACAAACCTATGGATGATACATTTTCATATAGGTTCACAAATGGGAGACATCGCTCCTCTTAAAAAGGCACTGCGTGAAGCAGGTAATATTTATGCCGAACTTAAAAAGCGCGGCGCTGATGCTCTAGGTGCCATCAACATTGGTGGAGGCTTGGCAGTTGAGTACAGTCAACATGAGGGGAAACAAGAGCGTAACTACTCCCTTCAGGAGTTTGCCAATGATGTGGTCTATCTCATGCAAGAGATCTCTAAAAGAAAAGGTGTAGCAGAACCTGACATCTTCACTGAGTCCGGACGTTACATCGCTGCTTCCCACTCTGTATTGGTAGCACCTGTACTTGAACTTTTCTCCCAAGAATACACAGCTAAGGGGCTACGCCTAAAAGAAATAAACCCTCCTCTCATAGAAGAGCTTTATGCACTTTTCAATACTATATCTAGAGAACACGCAAGAGAGTACCTACATGATGCACTTGACCATATGGAGTCTCTACTTACTCTCTTTGATCTAGGTTACATAGATCTTGAAGATCGTTCAAACACTGAAATACTGGTCAATCTCATCATCAAAAAGGCCATTGCACTTTTGAAAGATGAAGATACAGATGAACTTAAAAGACTGCAAGATCGCATACAAGAAAAATATCTTGTAAATTTCTCAGCATTTCAATCACTACCTGACTTTTGGGGATTAGCTCAAAACTTTCCAGTGATGCCTTTAGACAGATTAAACACAAAACCGACAAACCCAGCAAGTATTTGGGATATTACCTGTGACAGTGACGGAGAGATAGGTTTTAACCGGGACTTACCTCTCTATTTACATGATATTGATGTGAGTAAAGATGAGTACTTTCTTGCATTTTTTCTCACGGGTGCGTATCAAGAGGTTTTGGGTATGAAACATAACCTATTTACACACCCCACAGAGTGCATCATTGAGTTTGATGATAATGGTAATTATAGGATCAATAAACTCATAGAGGCACAAAATCTTATGGATGTACTTGACGATATCGATTACGATACTAACATCATCGACAAAACACTTAAATACCGTATAGAAGAGTCAAGCCATCTGAATTCAGAAGAGAAAAGAGAACTTTTAGGTAAACTATACCTCTATTTAAGTGAAAACAGCTATCTTAAGACCATACAGGCAAACAATGAAACAAATATCTAGGACAGTACAGTGAATCTATTTAAACTTATCAAAGAAGATTTTAGCAATGTAAAGAAAAATGACCCTGCATTACACTCTACCTTTGAACTCTTTTTTAACTACCCAGGTCTATGGGCACTTTTTTTTCACCGTATTGCACACTCACTATACAATAGAGGCCTACGTTTTCTCCCTCGTTTCATTTCAGCTTTTGGTATGTTCTTCACCATGATAGATATTCATCCGGCAGCTAAGATAGGTCGTAGGGTCTTTATAGACCATGGTGTTGGTGTTGTCATAGGAGAAACAACTATTATCGGTAATGATGTCATAATCTACCAACAAGTCACTCTTGGTGGTGTGAGTACCTCTAAAGGTAAACGTCACCCTACTATAGGAGACAATGTCGTTATCGGTGCGGGTGCAAAAATACTTGGAAATATCTATATAGGAGATGATGCCAAAATAGGTGCCAACTCTGTTGTCGTTAAAAATGTTCCTTTTTCTGCTACTGCAGTAGGTATACCGGCACGTGTTTTACACTGCGAGCAAAAGACTACACGTCTAAGTCATGACGTTATGCCAGATGTTAACAAAGAGATCTTTGATTATCTACTCAAACGTATCGAAGTACTTGAAGATGCTCTGCCTAAAACAAAACAAGAAGACATTAAGAAAAAAGACCATCAACTTGATGAAGAGTACGATAACTTTATCCATAGTATGGATTAGCAAATAGCTTAGGATTTTTTTACCCACCTTTAGATATAATCTGAGGAATTCACTAAATAAGGGTTAAAATGCTTTCAGATCGCATACAAACATTATCTCCATCACTTACTATCGCTATCTCTTCACTTGCAAGAGACCTTAAAGCACAAGGTAAAGACATTCTTTCATTTTCTGCGGGGGAGCCTGATTTTGGAACACCACAGCGTATTAAAGATGAAGCTATAAAAGCTATCAATGACGGTTTTACGCAATACACGGCAGTACCAGGTGTAGCTGAGCTTCTTGAAGCTGTAGCAACTAAACTCAAAAGAGACAATGGTTTAGACTATGCTCCTTCAGACATCATCGTAAGTAATGGTGCAAAACAATCACTCTTTAACCTCTTTCAAGCTGTGCTGAACCCAGGTGATGAAGTGATCATCCCTGCACCTTATTGGGTAACCTATCCGGAGCTTGTAAAATATGCAGAAGCTGTACCTGTAACCATAGAGACAAATGAGATAAATGCATTTAAGATCACAGCTGAACAACTGAAAGCTGCGATCACTCCTAAAACAAAGATGCTTATCTTAACAACACCATCTAACCCGACAGGTTCAGTCTATTCCAAATCTGAATTAGAATCTTTGGCCGAGGTGCTTAAAGGGACAGATATTATCGTAGCATCTGACGAAATGTATGAAAAACTTGTTTACGGTATAGACTTTGTAGCTACAGCAAGTATCAGTGAGGACATGTATCAAAGAACCATTACTATCAATGGTCTTAGTAAATCTGTAGCAATGACAGGTTGGCGTTTTGGATATTTGGCAACACCAAACAAAGAGCTTATCGCTGCGATGAACAAACTCCAGTCTCAAAGTACATCTAACATCAACTCAATCACGCAAAAAGCAGCTATACCTGCCATGCTTGGTGAAGTAGATAAAGAGATCGATACTATGAGAAAAGCTTTTGAAGGAAGAGCAGCGGAAGCTGTAGAGTTAATGAACGAAATTGACGGCCTTTCTGTGATCAAACCGCAAGGAGCATTTTACCTTTTTGTGAACATTAAAGACATTTCAAATGATTCTATAGAGTTTTGTAAAGAACTGCTTCAGGAGACTGGTGTGGCTGTAGTACCAGGTATAGGATTTGGTTCTGAAGGTTACTTTAGATTCTCATTTGCAACAGATATCACTACCATTCGTGAAGGTATCAGACGTATAGAAAAATTCGTAAAACAAAAAAAAGCGTAATCTTGTAGATGGAAGCTTCATAGCTTCCATCCTTTTCTTTCCTAAACTATGAAGGATAAACTATGTACAAACTCCTAAAAATCTCACTTATTTTTTCTCTTTTAACACTCATATCACACGCACAAACAATTGAAGAACCTGAACGTGGAAAACTAAACTTGTCTATGGTTATTTCAGGGGGTGTAAGTCTTGGAGCTTATGAAGCCGGATACAACTGGGCCATGATCAAGATGTTAAGTGAGATCAGAGACGAAGGAAAACTTATAGAGCCTGACTTACGTTCTGTAGCTGGGGCATCTGCGGGTTCGATCAATGCACTACTCTCTGCAATGTACTGGTGTCAAAAAGATTCTGTTCCTTTACATAACACTGTAGATGATAACCTCTTTTATGAAACTTGGGTAAACCTAGGTATAGAAGATCTTGTCATTAAAGGTAAGGATCCAAGCAATAAAAACAGTCTGTTTACAAGAAGAGGTTTGGAAGAAAAAGGTGAAACTATCATAGAGCACCTCAAAAAACCTATCTTTAGAAAAGGCTGTGAAGTACCACTTGGTGTCTCCGTAACCAAAGTAAGACCTATCGTTGAGAATATCTCTGGTATAAAAGTTAAAAATCAAAATTTCTCCGTACCTCTTGTGTTTAAAGAAAAAAATGGACAAGGTATAGTCGAAAATAAAGAACTACCTAAAAGTACAGCCTTTTACATCTCCATCCCAGGTATAGAAAAAGACAGACAAAAACTCGTTAATGTACTTTTTGCTTCAGGGGCATTTCCAGGTGCATTTCAACAGGTTAAACTAGACTACGAATACAAAGGCAAAAAACATTCCCATTATTTCATAGATGGGGGACTGTACGACAATGTACCATTGGATCTGGCTATAGCCCTTGACCAAAATGCTTCACATTTTTTATTTATGGATCCTAGTAATATAAGAAAAGAGATTATTGTTGATGAAGAAGATTCAGCAGAAGAATTACCGGTTGGTTTCATCACAACCAACCTTATACCTGTATTTAGCAGTTTTGGTATTATGCAGTCTATGAAACTCTACGATGCAATCAATAAAAATTTTAGGGATGATTCAAATAAAAAACTTATTCTTTCTTCCAGATACCATCCTATCACAGGCAAGTTTTTAGAACATTTTGGTGCATTCTTAGACCAAAATTTCCGTACTTATGATTACTATGTTGGGATATACGATGCTATCTACCATCTCGCTGGGGCATTACAAAAAAATTATGGAAAATATGCTGTCTATTCAAAAATAGGACTCATGAACAAACTAAAAACAAGACTGGGTTTAGACAGTAATCCTGATGCATTAGCAGCATACACTCTCTTTTTAAATACTGAATTCCATCACCTAAAGCCAAAGACAACCGATCGTTTCTCTGCCATTTATAATGCATTTGATATTGAAAAACCAAATGAAAAACGTTATAACAATGATGAGTTCAAATTATTCCTCACTAAACTGGATATGCATTATCTCAAAACACCTGAAACATCTTTCCTTACTTATGCAAAAGAAGACATTGATAACTGGTATAAGAGACCTTTACGCGTTATAGTAAATCGTATTACAACACTTGAAAATGACAGGGCTGATATATATCCGGAGCATGCAGGTGTCGCTACTATGACAAGTGTAGGAGCCTGGACAGCAAGCAGTTCACTTAAAGATAAAAATGGTTTTCATTTTGTACCGTTAGATGTGCCTCAAGATGAAGGTTTGGAGGACTTTAGAACAGCACTAAGATTCATACCTAATGAAATTACAACAGACCTCAATAATGGGGGTATGAGTTTAGGATATTCTGCATTTTATTATAACGATAAAATGGGCTACATAGATGGTATTGAAGCCAAAACATCTTATGTCATTGCAGACAAATTACCCAATTTTGTACGCTTTGATGCATCTGCCTTTAAAGAGTATGATGATTTCATGAAATTTGGTGCAGGTGCAAGTTTCTTTGGAGATATGGAAGGTTCATTCTATAAACAAGATACTGCTTTTGGAGTGAATACCTATGTTGATATCGTTGATATCTTTAGACTAACCTATGTCTATAGAAGAGGAGATTATGTAAATAAAAATTATCTCTACTTTGGAATTGAAAATATCCCTAGTCTTATCTATTGGTTAAACAGATAAGACTTCTGTCTACTTTTTCTTCTTTGTCATGTTTTCCATTACAAGCCATACTCCACCGATGATACTGAAAAGTATCACAGGTGCGATCCATGGGTTAACTTTTATATATGCAAATACAGAGATAATGAATTCTGACGAATAAAATGCACTCAAACCTATCGCTAAAACAAACACTATCGATGCGAAAATGTTGTAAAACCCAAACTTTTTGAAATCATACTTTGAGAGCGCCATAGAGAGTGGAACAAGTGTTTTGATACCATAAAGAAACTTCTGTATAAAAATCGCCCATACCCCATATTTACGCATGATAAGTGTTGCCAAGGCTATCTTTCGTTTATGTTTTTTAAAATACGGTTGTATTTCTTTTTTCTGATACTTTCCCAGATAAAAAAGAAACATATCTCCAAGATAGTTTGAGATAGTTGCTACTGTCAATGCGATCGTTAGATCCATATGTCCCATAAAAGAAAAAACACCTGCAGCAGCCACGATGAACAGGGAACCACCAAAGGCAAAAAATGCAACAGCCAAATAACCCCAAGACTCTAAAGTACTAAAATCCATTAAAATTCCTAAAATCTAATTAAAGAATAGTATCTAAAATAGTTTAATGCAATACACTATTAAAAAAGAAAGAAGAGAGGTTCTATTGACATCTATCAAGTGATATTATGACAATTTGACCTATAATACGCAGAAAGGATCATCAAATGGCATTAGTATACGTAGAACAACTTGAACACCTAGATGTTGAAGAGATGCAAGAGACACACGAAGAAGAGATAAAGCTCTTAAATAAGATCGAACACCTTGCAATAGATTATAGTATGGACAAGTCAAATCTAAATGAATTAGAAACAAAGTTAGATGAATATATTGAACATGTAAAAAAACACTTTGCTAATGAAGAACGTCTTATGCAAAAGTATGATTTTCCTTCTTATGATATGCATAAAACGGCACATGATATGTTTTTATCTGAACTTGATCATGCAGTCAGCCAGTGGAAAAATTTTGGTGATATCAAAAAAATTATCAATTTTATATATAAGTCACCAGAGTGGATAGTTGTTCATATCAATACTGTGGATGCACCAACATCAGCATATTTAACACAAAAAATGGCGCAAGAATCAGATAAAGACTAAGTCTGCTAAAATAAGATCCAGCTATTACATATTTGCAATTTTAAAGTAAGAAATTACACCCACTATATCAACACACAGAGTGAATAGGCTATAATTATATCCATGATAAGCACACTCCTCTCCATCATCTTTGTTTATGTCTTTATATTGCTTGGCTACATAGCAAAACGCATCTTCAAGGATGATATGAATCCAAAGACACTCACACTTATGTCTGTCTATTTTTTACAACCTTTTGTGACCATTTGGGGATTTTCAACAGCTAAACTACATACTGAGCATATCTACGTCCCTCTACTCTACTTAACTATTATTTTAGCCTTACTCATACCTACTATTATGTTAGGTAAACTTATGTTTTCAGACCCTAAAGAACGTGCTATTTTTTCCATCGCAGGGTTTGTGGGGAACACAGGGAACATCGGTATACCTCTAGGGATCGCTCTCTTTGGTGAGCAGAGCGTTATCTACACTACCCTCATTAACATAGCAAATGTTTTTGTGGTTTACATCATTGGTGTATATATCTATTCAAGAGGCTCTTTCAGTATTAAGGACTCACTTCTAAATATCGTTAAGATACCCATCATCCCTGCTTCGATCATCGCAATTTTTATAAATATTAACGATATTACTTTCAGTGCACCTATACAAGAATTTTTCAAGATAGGTGCCTATGCTGGTATCGTGCTCCAACTCTTTTTACTGGGTACTTTCCTACAGGGTGTTATCATTAAAGAGTTGCATCCAAAACTCTTTATAGGCACAATAAGTCAAAAATTCATCTTCATTCCTTTGGCAACTGCTTTTATACTATCTTTTACCTCTTTGCCGCTCTTTGTCCAAGGTGTTATTTTCATGGAGATGATGGTACCTTTGGCAGTGGCGAACATTAACCTGGCTTCACTTTATAACTGTAGACCTAAAGATGTTACTTCTCTTATATTACTAAGTACTCTTTTATTCATACCTATTTTATGGGGACTGAGTTATGTTATAAATCACTACTATTTGTGATAAAATATATCCATTATTTTTAAGGAGTCAAAATGCCTAAAAAAACCCTTATCATCGGTGCTGGTGGTGTTGGAAATGTGGTTGCTTTTAAATGTGCTATGAATGCAGAGACATTTGGTGAGATCACACTTGCAAGTAGAACAGTAAGCAAATGTGATGCCATAGCAAAAAATGTAAAAGACAGAACCGGTATACAGATACAAACAACTTCTGTAGATGCAGACTCTGTACCCCAACTCATTGAACTCATCACAAATTTGGAAGCAGATATAGTCATAAATGTAGCCCTTCCCTACCAGGATCTTACCATCATGGATGCCTGTATACAAACAAGTGTTGATTACTTAGATACTGCAAACTATGAACACCCTGACACAGCAAAGTTCGAGTATAAAGAACAGTGGAAAAGAAATGATGCCTTTGAAGATGCAAATATTATGGGTCTTTTAGGTTCCGGTTTTGACCCTGGTGTGACCAATGTTTTTTGTGCTTACGCACAGAAACATTACTTTGATGAGATACATACCATAGACATCCTTGACTGTAATGCAGGTGACCATGGTTACCCTTTTGCTACCAATTTTAACCCGGAGATCAATCTAAGAGAAGTGTCTGCAAAAGGCCGTTACTGGCAAAAAAACGATGATGGACAAGGTGAGTGGATAGAAACAAACCCAATGGAGATCAAACAAGTATGGGACTACCCTGAAGTTGGACCTAAAGACTCTTACCTACTCTACCATGAAGAAATGGAGTCTTTGGTCAAACACATCAAAGGACTCAAACGCATACGTTTCTTTATGACCTTTGGAGAGTCTTACCTTACGCATATGAAATGTCTCGAAAATGTAGGGATGTTAGGTATCAAAGAGGTAGAACATAAAGGTATGAAAATCGTCCCGATGGAATTTCTCTCTACCCTGCTTCCTGACCCTGCAAGCCTCGGTCCACGGACAAAAGGTAAAACAAACATTGGTATCTTCGCTAAAGGGATAAAAGATGGACAAGAGAAAACCATCTACATTTACCAAGTCTCTGACCATGAACAGTGTTATGCAGAAGTGATGAGCCAGGGGGTGAGCTACACTACTGGTGTCCCTGCTATGATAGGTGCGAAACTTATATTAGAAGAAAAATGGCAAGCAAAAGGTGTCTATAACATGGAAGAGTTTGACCCTGATCCATTCATGTGGGAACTCAATAAACAAGGTTTACCATGGAAGGTCATGGAACTTGGAGCAGATGAAACAAGACGTGTGGATTAATGGATTTTCTACTCAAAAAATTTGTCTCTATGTTCATCATGCCATTACCTTTAGGGGTAGCACTCATTTTATTAGGCCTCTTTTTTCTTTATAAAAATAAATTAGCCAAGGCCAAATTTACACTTCTACTAAGTGTACTATGGTTATTTCTCATCTCATATGCTCCTGTGTCTGAAGTCTTACTCTATGACATTGAGTCACGAAACCCTACGCTAGTTACAACACCTAAAGACGTTCAATACATTTATGTCTTAGGTGGTGGGCACCATACAGATAATAGTCAGCCTATTACTTCTCAAGTTACTGAAATATCTGTTGTACGACTTACAGAAGGTATACGACATTACCATCAATTAAACGAAAAAGCAAAAATCATTGTCTCAGGATATCATGGTTTATATGATCCAACAGAACACGCTGTAATGCAAAAAAGACTAGCTATTTCATTGGGTATAGACAAAAATGATATTATCATGCATCTTGGTACGAGAGATACACAGGAAGAAGCACAAGCAGGTAAAAAACTTTTGAGAGAAACACCTTTTATACTTGTTACCTCTGCCTCACATATGACACGTGCTTTGAATTTCTTTAACCATGAAGGTTTATATCCTATACCTGCACCTACTAACCATCTTTCAGATAGAAAACATTTAAACTATACAGACTTTTTTTCAGCAACTGCTTTGAGAAAATCTCATATTGTCTGGCATGAATATCTAGGTTTGATCTGGCAAAAATTAAAGGGGATCTAAATACATTAAGAAACTGTGCGATATGATTTAGATATTGAAATGTTAAAGCCAAACACATTGTGAAGTGTGGACGGAAAGCCATGGGTCTTAGTCATTCTAAGATCGCCAGGTTACCTTACTTCTTATGCTATTAGTATTTTTTCATTTTAAAATTACCATATGAAAGAGTACATTATAAAAACAATTATCCTATCTTCCTTACTGACTTTAGCAATGATCTTAAATGGTTGTAATGATGCAAATACTGCATATACAGCAAGCAATGAAGAGAATAACACTCCAAAAAATGAAATACAGAACACATCTATTGAAATAGGTAGTGATACACCAGTAAATGATGAAGAATCTAAAGATCAACCAATAGATGACAGTTCAGATAACTCTATTGAAGATCCACCAGCACCTGAACCTGAGCCGGCAGCTACTCCTACACCAAATTTTACAATACCTGCTATAAATGAAGCAACCAAGCAGGCTTATCTAGAAGCTATTAATGTTGCAAGAGGCAATATCCAGGATTGCGGTAGTAATGGGGTTTTTGATGCAACTGAACCTGTACGTTGGAGTGATGCACTTTATAAAGCATCTTATGAACATAGTTATGATCTTGCGAATAGTAATACCTTTAGTCATACAGGTTCAAATACCAGATATGACATCACAGCACAGGAACTATCACTAAATCAGGGGAGTACATTAAATCAACGGCTTGACTATAATGGCTATACAAACTGGAGGACTATAGGAGAGAATATCGCTGCAGGGTATAGTACTGTACAAGTTGCCATTGATGTCTGGTTGCAAAGTGATGGGCACTGTGCAAATTTGATGAATCCTAACTTTACTGAAGTAGGTTTATCTGTTTTTTATAAAGCTGGCTCCACCTACAAATACTACTGGACACAAAACCTGGGTGCTAGATTTTAGGATAAGACTTTAACGTAATATATTGTTTTTATATTTTAGATACTATTGATAGTAAAAAAGTTAATATAACAGATATACTACATATCAATCGTTATAGGAATATATATGTACTTTACCGGATTTCCCAAAGAAGGGCTAACCTTCCTCTCAAACATCATTATCAACAACTCTAAAGAGTGGCTGGATGCACATAAATCTGAATATGAGAGTTTTATAGTCACTCCCAACAAAGCTTATGTTGAAGAGATGGGTGAGCATCTTCAGATACTTGTACCAACCATACATGCCATACCAAAAGTAAACAAGTCACTCTTTCGTATCTACCGTGATGCCAGGTTTCATCTTGATGATCCCATTAAAGAGCGTATAGGTATTATATTTTGGCAAGGAGCCACTCACAGAATGCAAAGTGCTTCTTTTTATATGCATTACGATCCTTTTGAGGTTTTTGTAGCCACAGGTATACGAAACTTCAAACCACCTCTTCTCTCAGCCTACCGTGACTACATCAAAAATGATGCAAATCGTGAAGCACTTCACAACATTCTTGAAAACCTCAAAGATAAAGGCTATCAGATACCAGAGCCAGAGTATAAACGTCTACCAAGAGAGTTTGATGAAGAACCTACATATGGCTACCTCACACGTTACCGATCTATGTATGCTTACGCCACGTTTGAACCTGATGAGATTTTTCATTCCGCATCCATTATAGACAGAAATTTTAAGATCTATGAAGATATGCTTGATCTTCATAAGTGGATCTATGAACTTACCTGTGTAGTAGAATAAACTGCACAGATATTCCACATACCTTTGTTACACTGATTTTAAGTGACGATCGGAAATTATGTTTACGATAATGTCACTTTTAGACATCGTACGATGGTCTCCATCAAACCTACCAAGAAAGTCATTCTTCTTCCTGATGGAACAAAGTCGTACGATACTCTTATCATTTAAACTAAGAAAAATATCATGAATAAAATCATCATTTTTGATGGCATATGTGGCTTGTGCAACAGTTCTGTCAATATACTCATAAAACTAGATAAACATAAACTATTTCAATATACTTCCCTACAAGGTAAATTTGTAAAAACACTAGAGATAAATCCTGACATTGATAGCATTATTTTCTATGACGACGGTATGCTCTACTACAGATCAGAAGCCATACTAAAGATACTGAACTCTCTAGGTGGTATATGGGTGTTTACCAATATATTTTATATCATCCCAAGAGTTATCAGAGATCATATCTATGATCTCATCGCTAAATACCGTTATAAGATCTTTGGAAAAATGGAGAGTTGTCGGGTACCTACGAAGGAAGAAGCGATGTTATTTATAGAATAAAATTAGGGTTACACTTTAGTAAGTACGGTCATACCCCAGTTGCCATGTGCATCTTTCCCTTCACTTTTCCAGGCTAAAGCAAGAAGTTCTTTACGTATAAGCCAATTCATCACACCATGCCCTACCAAGATGATGTTATCATGCTCTTCAGAATGTTCAAGTAAGATTTTACTCGCTTCTTTGGCTTGTATCTTTGTCTCTCTTAACGTCACCGCCCATCGTCCAAAACCTATAAGTGAAAGTAGCCGAAAAAGTACCAACCACGATGTTGGTTTGAGTTTTATATACTGCCCCTCTAAAACAGGGATCTGAGCTTCATTAAAAAGAGCATTTGCTTCATTAACATCCTTACCCACTAATTCTACAGAGTCTATGGAACGACGTAAAGTACTCGAAATGATATAGTCTACCTCATCAAATGCTCTATATAGTGCTTTATCTTTAGGGATATCTTGTATGATGGATGCAGTGTTGTACTCATCTTCCCAACTTTTTAACATCTTAGCAGTTATAGGTTTGGAAGAATCCATATCTACTTTGGCATGTCGCACGAACGTGATCTTTTTCACTACCTTACCCGATCTTCCAAAAGATCCATGATCTCATCTACCTTATTAAATATCAATGATAAATGTCCTTCATGAGTATAAAACTTGAAAGTAGCATTTTGAATTTTATCTATCATCTTTTTCGTCATAGAAAATGGCACAGCTTTATCTCGTCCGCCATACCAAAAATGTATAGGTTTAAAATCTATCTCTTCAAGTTTGAATCCCCATGATGATCGTTGAATATCAAAACTTGCATCATACGCAACACCTTTACTCCCTTGCCTATATGATTCATGAAATGCATTCAGTAAATTTTGTTTTATCTGATTATCTTCAAAGAGTTGTTGATCTATTTCATCCAATACATGTGTAATTTGCTTCAAAAATTTATCTGATTTGGATAGAGATTTACTGAGTCGCCCATATAATAACCAGTAAACAGGATATATGAGAAATGGAAGGTATTGGATAAGTGTAATAAAAAAACGATTGAACTTGGGCATCTCATCCGTTAAAAACTCCATGGGAGAAGCACCCGATAATATATTACATGAGTGAAGTCTCTTGGGTATTTTGTGAGTACACGCCAAAGCATATTTGGCACCAGAAGAGACTCCCAGAACTGAAAACTTGTCTATACTTAAACTATCTGCCAATACGACAACATCATCCACGATATCTAAAACTTTACGGTTTTCCTGAAAAGTAGACAATCCCATACCCGGTCTGTCAAAACAGATGAGCCTTATACCTTTTTTGTACATTTCATCTTCTATGCACTTTGCTTCAAGTCTTGAACTATGCATCCCATGAAATAAAAAGAGTGGCTTACCATTAAGATCACCCGTCTCTATGTAACCAAGTACTCGACCATCATCAAGTGTCAATGTATGATCAGGTGTTTTCATGATTTTATACCAGTGGTATAGACCACTTTTTATAATAAGCTACTACCCTTAACGTCACACCTATCATAAATACAAGAGCAATAGGATAAAAACTCATTATAGAGAAAACATCCAACAGATACATCAACACACCTACAAGCAAAGCAACCGTACCGTAAAATCCAGTTTTAAAAACAAAAGGCACTTCATTGATGATGATATCTCTAGTGATACCCCCACCTACTGCAGTGATAAAGGAGAGTGCCAATACACCCGTAAGGTTGAGACCATTCTCTAATGCGATCAATGCACCTGTAATACTAAAAGAGACTAAACCTATAGAGTCAGAGACTATAAAGAATGGTCTGTTCTCAATGCTTTCTTTTTTATGAAATCTAAATATGATCAAAAGTATCATAATGGTAAATACCATAATACCAGGAGTGATGTGTATAAAAGTATAGGGTGTTTTATCTACAATGATATCACGTAAGATACCTCCACCAAATGCTGTAAGAAAAACCGAGACAAGTACACCAAGAAAGTCAAGTTTAGCACGTACTGCTACAAAAAACCCACTCATCGCAAAAGCGATGATGCCTATATACTCGGCTAATTCAAACATCTATACTCCTACAGATCAATAGCATAAGACTTTAATGTCTCCAGATCTATAAGTTCAAGCATTTTCATATGAGTTGCATGTATAAATATCTGTGGCGCCATACCATCATGTACAGCTTTTACAAAAGAGTGCCCACCCAAACACCAACTTTGTCCCGGTTGAACACCTGCAAAGTTGTACTCTGGCATAGGTGTAGAAAGGTCATTACCTACTTTTTTAGAGTACTCTAAGAACTCCTCTGTAGCATAAATGCACACCGCGTGTACTGCAGGGTTATGAGCTCCGGTATTACATGATCCATCTCTATGAAAACCTGTAAGAGGTTTTAAGCTGCAAGGCTCCAAAGGTTCACCTAAAACGTTTAATGATTCATCCATATTCCTACTCCTCAATAATAAAACCGATTATATCTATACTTTATAAAATTAACATATTATTGATATAGGTCAACCTTATTCTTTAGCTCATAATGTATACTTCATGCCATCAAAACAAAGGACAAGATCTATGACAGAAGAAACAAAAGCGATCATCAAATCAACAGCACCCGTATTAAAAGAACATGGTGAGGCGATCACACAAGAGATGTACAAAATTATGTTTAATAACCATCCTGAAATTCAAGGGCTTTTTAAAGATCAAGCACCTGATCAACATAAAAAGCTTGCAAATGCCGTTTATGCATATGCAGCGAATATTGACCAACTCGACAAACTTGGAAAAGGGATCGAAACTATGGTTAATGCACACGTTAAAACCAATGTTCAACCAGAACACTACCCTATCGTTGGGGCATCACTGCTTCAAGCCATAAAGAATGTTCTGGGTGATGCAGCCACTGATGAGATCATCAATGCATGGGCTGAAGCATATCAGTTCCTTGCAGAAGTACTTATCGCCAAAGAAAAAGAAGCATACGCAGCACAAAAATAAACACTCTAGTAAGCACAGCCTTTTGGTAAAGGTTGCTGCTTCTCCAGAGTCTCTGAAAATTGAGGCACTACTTCTATTTTAGAAAACCCATCTTTTACACTACCAATAAAGACATCACCTACATACCCCAACTTGTTCATATGAGCACGTATATAGACCACATCACTCTTCCCTATTTTAACACTACCGCCTGAACGTGTAAATGGTTGTGTATCAGGATGTGAGTGAACTAATATACGTCTATACAGCAACTCTCCCTTTTCACTCAACACTTCCCACCAGTCAGCATACTGTTCACAACCTGTCTCATCACTTTTGAGTGTAACAGAAAAACGATATCCATCATCATTTCCTGATGCCTGCACTGCTATTACATTTGCTTGTATAGTTTCTGCATAGCTGACACTTAACACACAGATAAAAAGTATCATTAATTTTTTCATATTATATTCCTAATTAGATTTGGCAAAACAATAGCCTACTTTATTCTTCATATTCATCTTCCTCCTCTTCATAGTCATCATCATCCATTTCTATACCATTGCAGTCATACTCGATATAGTTAATGATATTATCATTTTTGAATTCCATTGCCATTTCCAGAAATACTGTCATTAACAACTTTATACAATCTTCAAAACTACTAGGTGCACTATCAAATTCAAATGCATTACTAAGTTGATTATCTGAATGAGAATACCACTCTTGACCTGCCTCTGTTTGTGTCCATAAAGTAAACTGTTCCTCTTTTGGTAATGATTCATAATATCTATGAAAAAAAGATCGTATCACTTGTATACTTGCATCCCAATCTATAATCGATTGTTCATCTTGCATCTGTACACAAAGCCCTTCCCAGTTATTTCTTAAACAAGTATCAGCATTATCAAGTAGATCATTTTTACTTTCCAGTAAAACTATCGTTTTATTTGCAATACCTATAGCAACCTGTTGTGCCCAGTAAAAACTCATTTCATCTACTATAGTCATGTATCTCTCCGTATGAAATATTATAAGAGTCTAAAGTAAAAATCTAAATGATAGATTTAGATTTACCTCTTACAAACTCTTATCTAAAATATGTGTTTCCACACCGTCTAATGTAACAGTATTGTTCTCAGCCCAGTACTCTCTGATGACCTCACGACCTTTTTTATCTGCCCATTTTTTAAGTGTGTTGCGCTCACCTTTATACTCATACTGAGGTACACCATACCCACAAGATGTTAATACCAATTCCACATTCATTTCAAAGAACTGTCTGGTCCCAACATGTGGTTCAAAATACGCAGACATCTCATCCCATCTCTCATCTTTTTCATGTATCACCGTAGCCTGTCCGTAGAGCTTAAGTATCATCGGTGCTTTGTCATAAGAGTTGAACATAATGGTCATGCGACCGTTTTCTTGAACATGTGCAGAAGTTTCATTGCCTGAGCCTGTATAGTTTAACCACACGACAGTGTTTTCATCTACTATCTTAAATGTGTCCATTCCCTTGGGAGATACGTTTATAAATCCCTCTGCACCGGCACTTCCTATCACATACATCTTTTGCGCTTCTATAAATGCCTTATGTTCCTTATTAATACTATCAAACTTGACTGCCATGATGTTTCCTTTGTAATCGATTGTACCAAATGATTCTAAAACCAAAAGGATAAGATCCCTACAGAATAACTAAAGTAAGTTTCGTTATATTGAATAATTAAATAAAAAGGGTATGTATGAATACGCGAACCAAAGAAGAGGCAATAGAAGGTGCATTTTTTGCAGCACTTGTAGGAGATGCACTCTGTTTAGGGAGTCATTATGAGTATGATGCCCAAAAGATCTACAAGGCTTACGGTAACAAACCCATAGAAAAATACATGAGTCCAGGTGAGATGATGGGCGGACAAACCCACGGCATTGGGTGGGGAGAACGTAACTACCACCCTGGTAAAAAAGCCGGAGGGACAACAGACTATGGTGATTACAATATCTTAGTACTTGAACATTTAGCATCCATTGCAAACCCTCCTAGAGAATTTGATGTTGCTGCACTCATACCTCACTGGATGAACCGTCTGACTAACAACTGGGGCTCATGGATATGTACCATGACCAGAGAGACTTTTGGACAAGTTCAAGCAGGGGAAAGAGTAGAAGAATTAGGTGGGATCTCTAATGCCATGGCCATCCGACATGTGGCTGCACACGCTTACTATGACGATGAAGACACATTAGCCAAAGTTGCTAGACAAGCGATGTTCACACACACCAGTGAAGAAGCACTCTCGGGTGGTGAGTTTTTTGCACGCGTGACACATAAAGTGATAAATGGTATGCACCCAAGAGATGCCATGGAGATCGTGGCAGTACAAATGAATGACTTTATCTCTTCTAAAGTCTCTCAAGCCATCGCCAAATACCAAGAAGCAACAGACCCAAATACGGAACTCTCAAAAGAACCCTTTGTAGATGACTTAGCCCTTACCTCTATGGCAAGACTTTGGGACATTGGACGCTCCGAGCCTATACGGGTAGGAAAAGCAAGCCCTACTGAAGGTACCCTACCCGGTGCTGTCTATTTCATACTCAAATATGCAGATGAAGGAGACGGTCTCAAAAAAGCTCTACAAGCCAATACTATGGTAGGAGGAGACAATGCCTCACGTTCTATCGCCATAGGAATGGTATTGGGTGCATTTAAAGGTATAGGTGCCATACCTGACGAATGGAAAAGTACGTTGGATGACTACGAATACTGCCATAGCTTACTTCATAAGCTACCACTCTTAAAAGATGATACATAATAAAAAAGAAAAAGGAATACCATGCTACTAGAAACCCCACTGTGTGACTTCGGCTGGAAAGCACCAGGTTTTACTCTCCCTGATACACAAGGCAACACCCATACCCTTCACTCACTCATGGGTAAGAAAGGTTTATTGGTTGCTTTCATTTCTAACCATTGTCCTTATGTCAAATCCATTATTGAACGTCTTGTCCATGATGCAAAACTCTTACAAGATGAAGGTTTTGGTGTGGTTGCCATCATGCCAAACGACTTTACGGCATACCCAGATGACAGCCCGGAAAAGATGGCCCTTTTTGCAGAAAAACATCACTTCTCTTTTCCCTATTTAGTGGATGAGACACAAGAAGTGGCCAAAGCCTATGATGCAGTGTGTACACCTGACTTTTTTGGCTTCAATGCAGAAGGTGAACTCCAATATCGTGGCAGACTGGATAATGCAAAAATGGAGAGTAAAACAGAGATAAACCATGAACTGCTTGATGCCTTACGTATGGTAATACAAACTGGTAAAGGCCCTACAGAGCAGATAGCTTCTATGGGTTGTTCTATCAAGTGGCTATAGTGTTACTAAGCCAATGATACTTTTTTTAAACGATACATTTTCTTTTCTCCATACCACCATAAGAACAAGGCAGAAGAGAAAATAATCATATCCAACCCTATCCATAGAGATAAAATACCAAGACCCAACCATGCCAATATAGTAAATACTAAAATAGGTGCGATGACTTGTCTATAGATACTCACAGGCATAATAACTGCTGGTTTTCCTATACCTTGAAGCATAGCGATATAGATAAATATAACTACAAATCCATAAGAAGCCACACCAGATACGCGCAGATATAACGCTGCTTGCTCTATGACCTTAGGATCCGATGTCAGTAATGAAGCAAAATACTCTGCAAAAAGTAAAAAAGTACTCACTCCTATAGTACTCATAACCCAACCATAACGAACACCTAGATTTACAGTTGGGTGTATACGTTCATAGGCTTTGGCACCATTATTTTGAGAGACAATGGCAAGCGTAGCGATATTAAGACCGATCACTGGCATAAGAAAGACCTGTTCTATCCGCATCCCTATACCAAAAGCTGCTACAGCCTCTTTTCCGAATGGTGCTACAAAATAGGTAATGATGTACATACCAAATGCCATCATAAACATATTGATACTCGGAGGCATCCCCTGTTTGAGTAATTCTTTTATGACTGCATGATCATAGTTAAAATTACTAAAACCTGACCACAACTTCGTTTTCCTCACTTTATAGATAAGGTAGAACATTGTTATCGCTTCAGCAATGATAGTTGCGAGTGCTATGCCGCGAACCCCCATTCCAAACTTCTTGATAAACAGATAATCCAAAAGGATATTTAAAAAGGCTGTGACTATGAGTATGTTACGAAAAGATTTGGTATCTCCAGTGGCATTGAGAAAAGCATTAAAGAAAAATGCACCCATAAAAAAGAAAGAAGCATACAAAATGAGATTGATATAGTCAAGTGTTTCTGTTTTATATGAAGGATCACCCAATGCGTTTACCAGATACGGTACACTCATTACACCTAAAACAGACAGTACTATAGATAAAAGAAATGCAAAAACAACGGCATTGAGTGCGATATGCTGTGCTTTAGAGATATTTTTCTCTCCTAAGGCATTACCTACTAAAGAAGTGACTGCTTCACTCATCCCTATACCTATAGCCAAGACCATAAAAAACACTGACGCAGATAA
>CBFHPE010000006.1:0-34578 GCA_965657515.1 Sulfurovum sp. | reverse complement strand
CTTCCATTCACAGATCACTATGATCGGTCTTGTCCTACTCATCATATTTTTCATGTTCTTTATACTATTTAGGTCATTAAAGCTTACACTTATTGCATTGACCGTCAATGTTATCCCTATTGGTATGGTATTTGGGTTTATGGGTTGGTTACACATCCCTCTTGATATTATGACCATCACCATCGCTGCTATCGCATTGGGTATAGGTGTCGATGACACCATACACTATATACATCGATTTAAAGTTGAGTTTGAAAAAGATAACTTTTACTACTTTACCATGCATAGAACAAATACCAGTATAGGAAATGCCATGTATTATACTTCTCTTACTGTGATTATAGGGTTTTCTATTTTGACACTATCCAACCTTATTCCAACTATCTATTTTGGATTACTCACTGTTTTAGTCATGGCAGCTGCCCTTATTTCCAACCTTATACTGTTACCTAAACTTTTACTCTTGGTCAAGCCACTGAAAAAATCGAAGATCATCTAAAAATAAATAGCTAATTTTAGAAAATATGCTACAATCGAAAAAATTAAAATAACGGATCAATAACCCATGTTTCAAGAATTCAAAATAAACAATTTAGAACAATTTCCAAAAGATCTAGATACTCTCTTAAACCAACAACGAGAGATCATCAATGAGATCACTGATAATGCTGAGAACAATTATGAAAATGTTCTCAAACCACTACAAGACCTGGATGAAGAATTAGGACTTTTCTTTACACCACTTTCCCATCTAAACTCTGTAATGAACTCTGAAGAGACACAAAAAGCTTATGAAGAGTCTATACCTTTACTCTCCAAATTCAGCTCAGAGATGGCACAGAATGAAGCTCTATTTCATAAGATCGAACAGATCAAAGCACAAAATGATGAAGCAAAAAAAGTTGTAGAGTATGATGTACGTGATTTTGTACTCTCCGGGGTAAACTTGCCTGAAAAAGAGAAAAAACGTATGGAGGAGATAAGCCTTAAACTTTCTGAACTCTCTAATAACTTTTCTCAAAATTTGCTAGATGCAACCAATGCATATGAACTCATCATCGATGATGTCAAAGATGTAGAAGGCTTACCACAGTCTGATATTGATGCAGCAAAAACGGAAGTAGATGGTAAAACCGTTTATAAGTTCACCCTTCAAATTCCTAGTTATTTAGCATACATGACGTACGGCCCAAACAGAGAGTATAGAAAAGCCCTCTCAAAAGCTTATGCCACAAGAGCACCCCAAAATGCAGATGTGATAGACCAGATACTGGCACTTAAAAATGAAAAAGCAAAACTTCTTGGGTTTACCTCTTACGCACATTATGCGCTGGAAACAAGAGATGCCAGTAAAGAAGAAGATGTTATTACATTTCTTAATGACTTAGCAGATGCTGCTCTACTGCAAGCTAAAAACGAACTGGCAGAACTCAAAGCCTTTGCAAAGAAAACAGATGGCATAGAAGATCTGGCAGGATACGATCTAGGTTATTACTCAGAAAAACTCAAAAAAGAGAAGTTTGACTTTGATGATACGATGACAAAACCCTATTTTCAACAAAATGAAGTCTTAAAAGGTTTACTGGACATCGTTTCAGAACTCGTTGATGTCACATTTAAAGCTGCAGACGTACCTACATGGCATGAATGCGTAAAACCTTTTGATATCTTTGATAATGGTGAGCTCGCTGGACGTATCTACTTTGATCTTGAAGCACGTAAAGAGAAACGTGGTGGTGCCTGGATGAATGACTGGGAGACACACTATGAAGATAAAGATGGGAACACACACCTGTCGTCTGCTTTCATTGTATGTAACTTCTCACCTACGACAGAGACGACACCTTCCCTTCTTAGACATGATGATGTCGTCACACTCTTTCATGAAATGGGTCACGCCATTCATCACCTCTTTGGTAAATGTAAAGAGCGATCCGTGTCAGGTATCAACGGTGTAGCAGGGGATGTGGTAGAATTTCCTTCACAGTTTCTGGAAAATTTTGCATATGAAGCAGCTATATTAAAACGTTTTGGGTTTCACTACGAGAGTGGAGAACCTATAAGTGATAAACTTATGGCAAAGATCAAAGAGACGAAGAACTATCAGGCAGCTCTTGGTATTTTACGTCAGGTTGAGTTCTCTCTCTTTGACTTCCAACTTCATCAAGATCTCTACCAGGGTGAAGAAGTGCAAGCTTTATTAGACGGTATTAGAAAAAAAACCGCCCTACTTAAAACACCTGCATACAACAAGTTCCAGCATGGTTTTGCACACATTTTTGCAGGTGGATATGCAGCAGGATACTACTCATACAAATGGGCTGAAGTGCTCTCTGCGGATGCCTTTTTCTCCTGTCTTGATGAGCAATCAGGGTTTGACAAAGAGAGTGCAAAAGGGTATAAAGATGTTATACTCGCCAATGGTGGAGCAAAAGAGATGTCAGAACTCTACCAGGAGTGGCTTGGACGTAAGGCTGATGTAAAAAGCCTTACCAAGCTTTATGAGATAGATTAATGGTGCGTGACGTATAAACGTACCCTACAAAGGATTACTATGCAAGAGTACCGTTCTCTAGCCCTTACGATTCTTGCTATCTTTATTGTTACCTTGCTCGGAGCCTATTTCAGTCCTACATTTGAAGAACAGAAAACCTACCTTGAACTCTTTATGTTCTTTGGCTCCCTCCTTTTCATCTTTTCTGTCGTAGCGATCTTCGCCTCTTTAGGCTTCCATGCCTTTGCACTCTATATGAGCATTTTCCTAGCCATTGTGATAGTTATGTTTGGTGTACTCGGTGCCTTCATCGTTGTATTGATCACATACATATCCTGGGGGTCAATATTTGCTATGGAAGTACTTCTCTTTGATGCAGGTGCACAAAGTGCAAAAGAGTGGTTTTTAAGCCGTTACAAGTTTAAAGAATTTAAAGCCGAATTTTACGCATTCTATCCGATGATAGGATTTATCTATCTGTTATTAGAGATTATCCCAAATGTTCTAAGTAGAGAATCTGTCATTGATTTTTCGCCCTCAAGAGTACTAAAAGAGATGGAAGAGTTACTCCCATAATTATTATCTCCTTCCCATAAAATCAGACATAGTGTGACTTCTGTCGTGGCGAACGCCCTTGAAAGCAAAGCGATTCGAGAGCCACGACGATTTTTGCTTACTTTTTCTAAAAAAGTAAAGAGAATAACAATGCTACAAATAAGATAAAAGGAAATATGTAAAATGATTGTAGATATGTGTTCCATATCAGACGATATGGAACAAGGAGAGAAAAAGATTATTTTCTTTTAATATACTCTTCTTTAGGCGTACTCGTATTACCAAATCCAAAGAAACGCTTTATACGTTGACAAATTGTAAATGAACCTGTCTCTATCTTACATACTTCTACTTCATCTTCACTGCTGGCTACCATAGAAGCGATACGCTCAGGTTGTTTTTTACCCTCAATGATGAAACGAAGCGCATTAAGTCTAATAAACCCTTCTGCATCTTTTTGGTTATATACTTCATCTTCTTCAAAAGTTGAATGTTCTTCAGAGTAGAGAGACTCTTCAGATCTTCTTCCTACAACCATAACATTACCTTTGTAAAGCTTGAGTTTTACATCACCATTTACATGTTCCTGAGTTGCATCGATCGCTGCTTGCATCATCTTACGCTCTGCAGACCACCAAAAACCGTTATAGATCGCTTTTGCATACTTTGGCATCATCTCATCTTTAAGATGCGCTTCTTCTCTGTCAAGTGTTATAGATTCGATCGCTCTATGCGCTTTAAGCATGATCGTTCCACCCGGTGTCTCATAACAACCACGTGCCTTCATCCCTACATAACGGTTTTCAACGATATCGATACGCCCTATACCGTGTCTGTTACCAAAGTCATTCAATTTTTTAAGCATTGTTGCAGGGCTTAACTCTTCACCATTGATCGCAACAGGGTCACCATGACGGTATGAGATCGTGAGGTATTCTGGTTTATTAGGTGCTTTTTCAGGACTTACAGACCATAACCACATATCTTCTTCAGGTTCATTATAAGGATTTTCAAGATGTTCACCCTCATAAGAGATATGAAGTAAATTTGCATCCATAGAGTATGGTTTTGCTTTTCCTTTACCATCAATGTTTATGCCATGGTTTTTAGCATACTTAAGTAGTTTTGTACGAGAATTCAAGTCCCATTCTCTCCATGGTGCGATCACTGCAATATCCGGATCAAGTGCAAGATAACCAAGTTCAAAACGTACCTGGTCATTCCCTTTACCTGTCGCACCGTGACTTACAGCATCTGCACCTGTTTTATGTGCGATCTCTATTTGTACTTTAGAGATAAGCGGTCTTGCTATAGAGGTTCCAAGTAAATACTCGCCCTCGTAAATGGCATTAGCTCTGAACATAGGAAAAACAAAATCCTGTACAAACTCTTCTCTAAGATCTTCAATAAAAATATTTTCAGGTTTTATACCCATATCAAGTGCTTTTTGACGTGCAGGCTCTACCTCTTCACCCTGACCAAGATCCGCTGTAAATGTTACTACTTCACAGTTATACTCATCTTGAAGCCATTTAAGTATAATACTTGTATCAAGCCCACCCGAATAAGCCAATACCGCTTTTTTAATCTTTCTTTTTGACATAGCTATAGCCTTTAAAATAATATTGCCGCGATTTTAACATAATGTTGGTTAAGCTCTACTCAAATTATTACCCATATATGCTATAATTAGAGATATTAAAAAAAGAGTATCCATGAGCACAACCGATAAAAATGAATTCACACTGCAAAACATCAAAGAGAAAGGTACTAGTCTGCTGGAGAGTGCCAGTGGTTTTCTCTCTAATGCTATAGCCATTTTTAAAAAAGATGAGGCTACAATGACAACTGAAGAGAAGATCGAGAAACAACATCTTCTCAATTTTCTCTATGGAATGGGTGCCGGGATCGTTATTTATCACTTTATGATAGGTGCATTACTGATCTTAGGTATTATATGGCTTTACAATTTCTCATTAAAAAAGACAAAAAATTTAGTTAGTGAACAGGAAATTGAAGCTAAACCTGTTAAAAAAAGAACCTACAGAAAAAGAAAACCCGCAGAAAAGAAATCTGAAGATTAAACTAATAATTCCACATCATGGAATGAGATAACAATATATAAGCTCTTTAATTGAATCCATATTTCTTCAAAATAATCTCTAACACAGGCTTTTTATATGCCCCTGTGTGCCGAAAGACCTCCTCGCCTGAAGCATCAAAGAAAAGTTGCGTTGGCATCTCTTTTAACTTATAGATGTCACGACTGACCAGACGTTCTTTTTGCCCATCTACAGAATAAATTTGAAATTCCGGATGTTCCTGTAACACTTCCGCAAAAGTTTTTGACATAGCAATACAACTGTAACAATGCGACATACCAAAAGAGAGTATCGTTGGTTTACCGTTACCTATCTTCTCTTTAACATCACCATACAAAACAACAGGCAATACATTCTTGTTTGGCATTTATCTATCTCCTAATCAATTATTGGATATAATCTACCCTATTATAGATTAAAGGACTATGGATGTTATTAGGTGTCAACATTGACCACATTGCAGTACTAAGAGAAGCTAGAAAAGTAGCTGATCCTGACCCACTTGATGCATTGGGTATATGTAAACGTGCCGGTGCAGATCAAATAACCATACATTTACGTGAAGACAGACGTCATATGCAAGATATGGATGCTAAGAACATTATAGAACTCTCTCCTTTGCCTGTGAACCTTGAGTGTGCCATTTCACCTGAAATGATAGAGATAGCTTGTAAATTAAGACCTCACCGTGTCACCCTTGTACCTGAGAAACGTGAAGAAGTCACTACAGAAGGTGGACTTGCCGTAACAGGAGAACAGCCTAAATTAAAAGAGGCTATAGAGAGACTGCAAAATGAAGAGATAGAAGTCTCACTTTTCATAGATCCTTCACTGGACGCACTTCAAGCTTCTGTAGACCTTGGTGTAGAGTGGATAGAGTTCCATACTGGAAAATATGCAAATATCTATGCCATGCTCTATACAAACCTTGCTAAAACACACCACAGCATACCAGATATTGACCTTTCGCGTAAAGTACTCAAACAGATGTTGGATGAAGAACTTTCAACACTTCGACAACTCTCTTTAGATGCAAAAACAATGGGATTACGTGTAGCCGCAGGACATGGGCTTAATATGCAAAATGTTACAGATATAGTAAATATCGAAGATATCGAGGAACTGAACATTGGTCAAAGTATCATCGCACGCTCTGTTTACACTGGTTTAGAACAAGCTATCTTAGATATAAAAGCGAAATTAACACGCTAATGCAAAAAGTAGCAATATCAGTGGGTGACCTTAACGGTATCGGAATCCAGCTTATTCTTGAAAACCATCATGTAATTTCCCAAGAGATTGCCCCACACTACTGTATAGACAGACAAATGCTGGAACAGGCAGCAAAGAAACTTGCACTTGATATCCCAAAGAACTTTCATACCATTGAAGATATTGCACCCTATTTTGAGATTGATGCCGGTGTCGTCAATAAAGAGAGCGGTACTTATGCCTATGCTTCTTTTGAAAGAGCCGTAGACCTTGCAAAAGAGAAAAAAGTAGATGCTGTCTGTACACTGCCTATCCACAAAAAAGCATGGGAACTTGCCGGGGTGAAGTATAAAGGTCACACGGATGCTCTTCGAGACTTTTTTGATGCAGAGGCCATTATGATGCTTGGATGTGAGAAAATGTATGTAGCACTTTTTACAGAACATATCCCTCTTAAAGAAGTTGCAAAAAGTATCAATGAAAAAGACCTCACACGATTTTTAGTCGACTTTTACAAAACAGCAAAACCCAAAAAACAGGTTGCAGTATTAGGATTAAATCCTCATGCAGGTGATGATGGGGTATTAGGTAATGAAGAGAAGATCATACAAAAGGCTATTAATAATGCAAAGGATCAAATAGGTCAAGATATGTTCTCCATACCACTTGTACCTGATGTAGCTTTTACCTCACGTGTGAGAGCCAATTACAGTCATTATATCGCTATGTATCATGATCAGGGTCTAGCACCTTTAAAAGCATTGTATTTTGATGAAGGCATTAACGTATCATTGAATTTACCTATACTTCGAACCTCAGTAGACCACGGCACTGCATTTGACATAGCCTATACCCATTCTAAACTAAATGCTTTGAGTTACATCAATGCCATTGCATATATAAAAGAAAATTTATGAAAAACAGACTTATAATCACTATATCCGATATTCACGGTTCCAAACAGTACTCAGTACATCAGATCATTAAGACAGTGATCCTTTTTACTCTATTGGTACTTATACTTATTGGTATAGGAACCTATTTATATATTGAATTACTCAACAACCGACTTTCCGGCATGAGACTACAACATAAAAAAGAGATAGCTTTACTGGAAAAAACCACCACAGCCTATAGGCAAAAGATCGCTGAGTTAAATGTAGAACAGGCAGAACTTGTTTTGATGATACGAAGTACGAATGAAAAACTCTATTCTGTCAATGAAAAATTGCTTGAGGTAGAAGAGATGATAGGTATCGGACCTGACCTGAATGCAAGTTTCCAGGCGAGACTAGAAGAAGAACGTTCAAAAGCTGAAGTAGTATTACGAGAGGAACTAAAAGAAGAACATCTTTCAACTATACAAAAGACACTGCTTCTTAATAGCATACCTAATGGAAAACCTGTAGCATATAAACGTATCTCAAGCGGGTTTGGTTACCGTATACACCCAACAAAGAAGACAACATCTTTTCACCCGGCAATAGATTTTCCTGCTAAAAGTGGTACCCCCATCTATGCTCCTGCAAGTGGTGTGGTTGTTTATGCAAAAAGAAAAAATGCTTATGGACGATTTATACTTTTGGCACACTCTTTTGGTTTCAAAACAGCCTATGCGCATCTTAGTCGTTTTGCTGTGAAAAGTGGAGATTATGTTTCCAAAGGAGATCTGATAGGCTATGTAGGAAGTTCAGGTCGAAGTACCGGTGCACACCTCCATTATGAAGTACGTTACCTTGATAAATGGCTAGATCCAAAAGCATTTCTAACTTTAAACTTAGATGACATTAACGATATAAGTGCTAAAATCACTAAAGTGAACTGGCAAAGTATTTTGGAGCAAACTTCAAACTTTATAAAACTTGCTACAAAGGAATAAAATGGCATTTTTTATTGATAGGCGAAAAAAAGTAAAGCCAAATAAAATTTCTTCAGCAACGATCATTACATCTTGTATGGAGATAACAGGAAACCTCAAAGGTACAGACACTATACATATAGATGGAAAAGTTGTTGGTGATATAAGTGTTGAGAATACGCTTGTTATAGGTAAAAATGGTCATGTCATAGGTAATGTCAAAGCAAAAAATGCCATTATTAACGGAGAACTTCGAGGTACTCTCACATGTGATACACTAGAGATCATGAAAACAGGAAAACTTTCACCAGTGCTTCATGTCAAACACCTCATTTTAGATGGTATGATCGAAGGTGAAGTGACAGGAGTAGAAAGTATTAAAATATTAAAAAATGGAAAATTAAATATAACAGATACGACAGAAGTACTAAAAGTTGTGGAAAAAAAGTTTAAGGCAAGTCGTACCTAACAAAAAAGGCTTGGCGTCTCATCTTCAACAATTTCACAGTTTTCATTCATTTGTGCACACAGTCTCTCTTGGCAATCTTTACATAAATAACGATAGTTTTGCATATCATAATGAATAGTATCTCCCTCTGAGATATCATCATAACATTCTGCACAGACATTGGTCACTCTTAAAAGTATCTCTTTTGTTGCCAATTCAGTTACAAAACATGCACTAGCCATTGTCTGTTCCTAACTTCTCTATCATACTTTTTGCTTCATCTAAGGAATTGTCTAGTTCATACGCTTTTTTATAACCAACCAGTGCTTCTTCTTTACGATCTAAATCATACAATGTATTTGCATAGTTAAAGTGGTGCGGAGCATACTCAGGATCAAGTCTGATAGCCTCTTCATGATGTTTCTCAGCATTCGCTTCATCTCCAAGTTTATGGAAAGCATTGGCGAGAGAGACATGAGCCATGTCATCCCCAGCATCAAGTGAAATGATTTTTTCATAATACTCTTTAGCTTCATCAAATGCAGAAATTTGCATAGCGACATACCCACTGCGTTGTAATACTTCTATGTTATTTTCATCTACAATACGTGCACTCTGCAATGCCTTAGCTGCTTCATCCATATCATTATTCTGTACAGCTTCATCTGCCATTTGAAGTAGCTGTTCCATGCGTGTAGGTTCTACAGTCGGCTTAGAAAATGTTTTATCAGGGCGGTTTATGCCCCCTATTTGATCATCTGAAACTTTTGCTTCAAAATCCACACCTCTTTTAGGGTGATTACCTGAAAACAGTTGTTTGAAAAAGAGGTAGAAGATACCTCCGGCGATAATGAGAAGTAAAAGTTGAAATGTAGTCATAGTTTCTCCGAATATAGATAACGAATGATAAGATAATCTAACTTAAATCCAAAGAAATCAGTTTATTTTTGTAGTTGTTGGGCGATACGGCCTATTGCAGCATCCATCTCTTCTCTTGTGTCAAATACAAAAGAATGTTTTTCTTCTTCACCAAGATTCACAAAGACACCATAACCCACTATCTCAACTTTGCCTTTAGACTCTACATCTATCCACTCAAGACTCATTTGTGTAGTCTCATCTTCGTGACCTGTCTTAACCACTGCTGCAGGATAGAGCTGTGTGATATCTTTTGTATCAAATTGTTTATCTTCTATTGTAATTATCATAGGGGAATTATAGTACAATCTACCTATTAATTTAGACGCTTTTTGAGTAAAACCCAAAAAACTACGCTGACACTATGTCCACTTCAGCAGTGGGCTCACACAACTAGTTGTGTCTATAGAAACTTAAAAGGATAACCATGAGTTTAAAAGAGCAGATAAAATCTGACATCAAAGATGCCATGAGAGCCAAAGAGATCATTAAAAGAGATACACTAAGAAACATACAAGCAGGCATTAAACAGATAGAAGTAGATGAAAGAAGAGATGTAACAGATACTGATATAGAGAGTATCTTAATGAAATATCTCAAACAAAGAGAAGATGCTAAAATACAATTTGCAGATGCAGGTCGTGATGATCTTGTAGAAAAAGAAAATGCGGAGATAGCCATAGTCAAAGCCTATTTGCCTGAACCAATGGATGATACAGAACTAGAATCTGTCCTAAAAGATGTTATAGCCTCTGTAGGAGCTCAAAGTATGAAAGATATGGGTAAAGTCATGGGGGCAGCTAAAAGTGCCATAGGAAGCCGTGCAGATGGTGGGAGAATCAACCAAGCAGTAAAAAAATTACTTAGTTAATTCCATATTTCAAGTCTTTTAAGGCTTGGGTTACATCATCTTGTCTCATAAAATGCTCACCTACAAGGAAAGCATCTGCACCAATCTTATTTAATTCAACCACTGTATCATGATCATTTATGCCAGATTCTGCCACAATAATCTTACCATTAGGTATAAGAGGAATCAGTTTTTCACTCAAAGACATATCCATCTCAAAGGTTTCAAGGTTACGGTGATTGATCCCGATAATATCAGCACCGGCAAAAATGGCTTTTACCAGATCTGTTTTATTATGTACCTCAACGAGTACATCAAGTCCAAGGTGTCTAGCATAATCATGTAACTCTTTAAGTTCTTTACGTGAAAGTGCCATAGCGATAAGCAAAATGTAGTCTGCACCAAAAGCAAGTGCTTCAAGAACCTGATACTTATCAACGATAAAATCTTTTCTAAGCAGAGGAATATTCACATATCTTCGAACCATCCCAAGATACTCTTTATCACCTTGAAAAAAATGCGGTTCAGTCAAGATAGAAAGTGAGTCTGCCCCACCCTTTTCATACTGTTGAGCGATAAGTACAGGATCAAAATCTTCGCGAATGACACCTTTGCTTGGGCTCGCTTTTTTTACCTCTGCAATAATACGGTATGGGTTTTCTTCCGTTGAACGAAGTGCAGACTTTACATCTTTAGGTGCAAATGGGTTAAATGCCAACGAACGGCCTAACCATTCTTCAGGATATTCAACTCTTCTCTTCTTCAAATCTTCTTTAGTTTTTTTGATGATATCATCTAGGATCTGTGCCATACTGCTCTACTTCTTAAAATTTTTGTCGCATTATACCAAAACGATAAACACTGAATGCTGAACACGCTATGACTATTTATTACACTGTTTGATAGCTTGCCAGTGTTCAGAGATCTCACTTTGTTCAAGGCCTTCTTCATCTACAACACGTTTCATAAGTTTATACGCTTTACCACAATCTTTATTCTTGTAGTATCCCCAAGCTAAAGAGTCAAGGTAGTATGTGTTGTTAGGTTGCTGCACCAATGCATCTTCGATGATCTTCATACCTTTTTTGATATCTACCTCTTTATCTATCAAAGTATAGCCATAGTAATTGAGATAAATACTGTCATCATTTCCCAAACGTATAGCTTCTTCAAACTGCGCTATAACAGAAGCGATCATCTCTTTATCATTTTTATCTTCTGACTTTTCAAAGATCAGGACACCTTTTTCAGCGATCCATTTGGCATTATTGTCTTCATTATAAAGCTTGTCAGCCAGTGCTAATGCTTTAACAAAATATCTCTTTGTTTTATAGAGTTCATAGAGCAGTTCATTTTTGGCTTCTGTCTCTTCAAGAAATGCTATGGCTGAATCTATATCTCTTTTATAGATATAAACATCTATGATCTTCATAAGGTACAGTTCATTGGAATCCTGAGCATACAGAGCTTTGTATGTTCCCAATATACCTTCTACATCTCTCTCTTTCTGATATAACTCCAAAAGTTTCAAGTAAACATCATTTGAGGTAATATTCATGCGACGATGTGTTTCAAGTAACTGTATCGCTTTTAAACGTTCATTGGTAAACTGATCCATGATCTCAGACATACGTAGAAGTACTGCTTCTCTAGGCTTATCCTCATAAATACGTGTTAAAAGTTCCAATGCTCTTTTAAAGTCCCCAGCATAGAGATAAGAATTTGAGGCAAGGTCAAGATCTATCAGTTCTGTTGACTGTTCAAGTAGGAAATCTGCTTCTTTTTTAGCTTCAGCTACTTTTCTTATCGTCAAATAGAGTGGTATCAATAAACGTTTCACTTGAATCGTATCTGGATGTTTTTCATCCCACAATTTCAATCGTGTGATACTTTCAGAAATGTGGTTACGACTCATCAGTGCAGAAGTAGCTTCTCTAAAAAGATACATCTCCTCACCCGTATCATCAAAAAGTTTTTTATAGACCTGATAACTGTTCTCATAAGCTTTATATTCATCATACAAAAGCCCTCTCATTATCAGTTCATCTTCACTTATCTGCATCAGGTTCTTAGCCTGTACTGCACTTACTGTAAGAATAAACAGGGTTAACAATGGTAATACTATACGATTCCAGGACACTCTTTACGTACCTCTTCTTCATCATTTTTAAACTGTTCCCAAAATGGAAATGTACGACACTGTAATGGACGTACCGGATAAACGGAACAGCGTTTCATAGATTCATCAAAAAATATACATGCAAAATTATCAGGTGCAAGCTGTTTTTCAATGAGAGAATAGCGATGTTTTACTTTTCTTAAATACATTGTAGCGAAATCTTCTACGCTAAGGTTAACGAACTGGGCCATTTTCTCTATCTCTTCATATTTTGCCCAGATATAACCACTCTCACCAGTACAGCAATGCCCACCACAAGCCTCACAGGCTGAAGGGTCAAATTTAAAGTTGTATTGTTCATGTGTCATGAGTTCCATCGTTAAAAGTCACCTTTTATACTGTTTGTATTTGCTTTATCAAACGCTTTATCTGCAAGTGGAGTATAGACACTCTTCTCATCAAAAACAACAAAAGGCGGTAGGATCTGAGTCATAGACTTTGAGTTATTACGTGCTGCGATCATTACTAACTTTGATTCTCTGTCAATTTTAGAGTGTACAAACTGTATCTTTTCAGGGTTTATACCATAGATCTTTAAATGATGCAACAGCAGATCGACCTGTTTAGCATCATAACAGAAAATAAACCACCCCTTAGGCTTTAAAAAAGTCTTGACCCTTTTTACAAAACCTTCTATAGGTAAATGATGTGCATATCTAGCGATATTCAAGTGTGTATCATCACTCTGCTGCACTGCTGCATCATAAAAAGGGGGATTTGAAATGATGTAGTCATATCTGTCATCACTTTTCATTTGCGTAAAATCACCTAAATGACTTTGCACTTTCAGATCATTCAGTGCAAAATTATGAACGGCGTAGTTAAGCATCTTCTCTTGTTTATCAATGATGCTTGTTTCTATGTTAAAGTCACGACTGAGTAAAAGTGAAATGATCCCTACCCCACAACCTACATCAAGCAATTTTCCCTTAGGCTTAAAAGTAGAGATAAAGTCATAAAGAAAAATGGAATCACTGTTATAACAATAACCTGATGTTGGTTGATATAAAAACATGGACACGCTTTTTAAGATCTATTTATATCTATAAGTATTTGATGCAGGTCATCTACAGATCTTACTGCATCAGAATGCTCTGTAAAACCCCAGTCAACCATAATATACGCTATTTCAGCTCTTTGACTTGCCATCTCATCACGAGGTCCATCACCTATAAAAAGTGCTTCATGTGGACCATGTTCTAACTCATCCAAAATTTTATGCAGCATATCTGGGTAAGGCTTACCTTGTGCCACATCATCATAGCAGGCAATAGCATCAAAAAGATGATCTACTTCCAAATGGGTAAGAGACTCTAGGGTAGAACCTCTATATGCATTGGTTGCTACAGCTAGTGCATGTCCTTTATCTTTGAGTGTTATCAGTAACTCTTTGATACCACTATAGAGTACTAACTCTTGCTCATGATTATTTGTATAATACTCTGAAAACCACTTTTCATGGTCTGCATCAAATGCTTCAGCATGGTAAAAAGTTTGTGCCGGGTTTATGGTATGGTCATTTACCAGACGTAAAATGTCTGCTTCTTCCATAGGATCAAAACCTAAGTTTTGACGCACATAGTTAATGGCATTGGCTATGGTGATGGAACTATTAACCAGCGTACCATCCATGTCAAAGATAATGAGTTTTTTTTCCACTTATTTAGTTATCTCTGTATTTTTAGTAGTTGATTTATTAAACTTAACATAAACAGAAAGACTCACCAACAGTAAGGATACTGCAGATATGAGATACACTGCATATTCAAGCTGAGCCGGGTCTGTAAGTGCAAATTTAAATACAAGCATTAAAGCTTCAATAGAGAGCGCGATAATAATAGAACCTAAAAAGCGTATCATGGTTTGATGTCCATCACCTGCACCCTCTTTTTTCTCTTTACCCAAAACCTCTTCTTCAAATATCGCTTTGACCAAGTCAAAAATAGCAAGAGAGAGGGTCAAAAGAATCGTTGCTTTAAACATCTCATTGATGTCAATGGCAGAAAAATCAACTCCAAAATGTAAGAATGCTGTAATACCTTTGACAAACAGTAACAGAGAAACACCTGCAAGTGCAATAGAGAAAGAGGTATAGGCTATTTTACTCAATGTTCCAGAAAATGAATCTACCGAACTTGGATGTACCATACGTAAAATATTTTCCAGAGTGATATCAACACAGATAATACTGATCAGATTATCCTGTTCATCATAAATAGGGAATGCTGCGGTAACCACCATCTTATTACTCACATAAGATGGGTATGGCTCAGTAAGAGTACAACGATGTTCTCTTATTGTTTTATAATAGTATGCTCTGTCACTTCTATCATCTTCTTTTCCCAAACCCCTGATCTTCTTATTTCTAGAGATATTGTCTGTAATTTGCACACCATTGCCATCAAGGGCATAGATAGCTTCTGCTTTAGATATACTTTCATCAAGTGCTTCCAACTTTGAAAGCACAGTATTTACATCACCATTAATAATCGTTTGAGAAATATGTCTACCAATGATATAACAAAGATAAGCCCTGGCTTTTGCACGTACGTCTGCATACTCTTGTATCTCTTTAATTTGCATATTTATCCCTTTATTTATAATTAATTATTATAGCACATTACCCAAAACATCTGTAAAAGAAGTTTTTTGGTTGATAGAAACCTCTGGGGAAATACTCCCTTTTTCTGAAAAAGTTACTATGGTCGAACCCATCTCAAACCAGCCAAATAACTCTCCTCTTTCAAGAGTAAGATCTTCATAAGTATAATGTACCGGCTCTTTTATATCTGAGTTTGTGTTGATACTCTCTTCAAACGTAACTACCATCTTACCCACATTTAACGCACCTACAAGTACCAGCACTTGTGTTCTTCCTTTTTCATCTTCACACTCAATAACAACTCTTTCATTTTCTATAAATAGATCATTCATATTACGCAGTAGTGGAAAATTTACTGGGTAGAGTTTTCCGGGGATATGTGTAAGACTTAAAATCTTAAGGGTCATTGGCATATGGTAACGGTGGTAATCTTTTGGAGAAAGATAAAAGTTTATAAACTCTCCACCTTCTACTTTAGCCGCCAAACCTTCATGATGTTCCCCAAAAAGTGTATCTATGTCATACGACATTCCTTTTATCTGATAGGCCTTGCCATCTGTGATGGTTCCTGCATCAGTGATAAGTGCATCAACGCCAGAAATAAGTGCATTTTTATCTTCTGGTAAGGCTCTAGGTATTTCAAATGCTCTTGTGAAGAGTTTGTTCAGTGTTGGGTAGGCACTAGGTTCTTTAAACTCAGACATATCAAGTCCCATAAGTTTTACATAACCTGCATTGATAAATTTTTGTATTGATGATGGGAACTCTTTAGAAGCGAATTTCCCAAAACAATTAGAGATGATAGATGTATAATGTTTAGACATTTGTATTCCTGTGACATATAATTATGAGTATTATAGCATTTGTGATTGAGAATTGAGATATCACAGAGATGAAGTAGAGTTCTTTTATCTTAAATTTGATATACTAAAAATATATAGGGCAATAAACTTTCAAGGAAATATTATGAAAAAAATTTTACTTTCAACTTTAACAATTTTAGCTATTGGCAGCACCACACTTCATGCTGAAGGTAATGGTCTCTATTTAGGTCTAGGTTACTCTTCTACAAATATTGATCTTACCGTTGATGGTCTTGAAGATAAATATCAAAAGATACTTGATTCATCAACAGACAGTATTGTGCTACAGGCAGGTTATGATTTCAATGAATATTTTGGAATTGAGGGGAGATATTATATCAATAATTCTTCTTTAGCGTATCAATACTATCTTGGGGAAACAGAGATAAGTGGTGCATATGAAGCAGAGAGTTTGACGATATATGCTAAACCGCAATACAATTTTGGTTTCATTACTGTGTATGGATTACTAGGTATGAGTGCCAATAATTATACAGCAACTACGCTATTGGGATCAGATGATGAGACCCTCTTTTCATGGGGTGGTGGTGCAAAATTCAATGTAACACAGAGTCTTGGTCTTTTTGTTGATTATACAGACCTTGGTGAGAGTGACGATACTCTTAGTACTACAGATCTAGCTTCTTGGAATGTTGGATTCTCTTACAAGTTTTAATCAAAAAAGAGGAAGTAGACTACTTCCTCAGCTTTCTTCCTCTACAAAGAAAATAACGATATAATTTTTACAATACAATAAAAGAGGGGTCATTATGGCTAAATACATACTGTTTGACACAGAGACCACAGGTGCAGCTGAACAAGACCGCATCATACAAGTGGGTGCAATGATCGTACATGGACGTGATGACATTGAGTCATATGATGAACTCTGTTCTACTGAAGTTCCCATAACACTCGAAGCAATGGAAGTCCATAACATCACTCCAGATGTCATAGAGAACCAACCTCCCTACTCAGAGACAAATTTTGCTAAAAAAGTTCTAGAATTTAATCAAAAAGAGAACTACCTCATCGCACATAATATCTCTTTTGATCTAGGAATGTTAGAAAAAGAAGGGTTTCAAAACAACTATACTCTCATAGACACCTTACGTTGTGCCAAACACCTTTTACCTGAGAGTCCTTACCATAGACTCCAATATTTGCGATATGCTTTAGAACTATATAAAACAGAAGGTGCGGAAGCAAACAAACTAGGCATCACCATAAAAGCCCATGATGCCATAGGTGATGTACTCATCATGAAACTACTACTTTCAAAACTTGTAGCACTTACACAGGAGAATTTTGTAGGGGATAACCCAATGGTAAAACTAGCTGAACTTACCCAAACACCTGTACTTATGAAAACATTCAGATTTGGAAAATACAGAGGTAGAGAGATAGCTGATATTGCAGTTGAAGATATAGGTTACATTAAATGGATGCGAAACAATATGGAGTTGGATGAAGATATGGTATTTACCTTAGATTCATATTTAGGAGCATAGTTAGATCTAAACACACAAATTTTTTACCTAATCACACATCTAAACCTATCAAAGAGTGCTTTCTCCTCTCGTGCACTCCATTTTCAGTAAAAAATCATATAATACTATTATTAATTTTGGAGTCAATATATGTTAAGATTTGCCCCTTCACCGACAGGTGATATGCACATAGACAGCCTTCGTGTTGCCATACTGAACTACCTTCTTGCACAACAGCGAAAAGAGAGTTTTATCGTACGTATAGAAGATACAGATAAAGCAAATAACATTGAAGGTAAAGATACAGAGATCATGCAAATTCTGGAAAAGTTTGCATTGACACATGAATCTGTATTTCACCAAAGTGAACATCTCCATATGCACCAAACACTTGCTATCAGACTGCTTGAAGAGGGAAAAGCATTTATTTGTACCTGTACAGATGAACAACTGGAACTTGAGAGAGAAGATGCTATAAAGAACAAGCTAACTTACCGTTACAGTGGTAAATGTTTTAATGTAAACAAAGAAGAACTTGCTAGCCTAAAAGAGAGTGGCGTTCCTTTTGTGATACGCATCAAAAAACCAGAACGTGCTATCAACTATCATGATCTTATCCAGGGTGATATCGACACAGCAGTAGATGAAGTCGACTCTTTCGTCATCTTACGTACAGATGGTACACCCACTTCTAATTTTGCCTGTGCTTGTGATGATATGCTCTCAGGGGTGAACTTCATCATAAGAGGAGAAGACCACCTCTCCAATACGCCAAAACAAAAACATATCAAAATGCTTTTAGGATATGATCAGGAAACAACTTATGCCCATGTTCCGATGCTCCTCGATACAGAGGGAAATGTGTTAAGTAATGATGACGAAACTTCAACAGTCAAATGGCTATTTAAAGAAGGTTTCATTCCTGATGCGATCATCAATTATCTTTTACTACTAGGAAATACAAATGCACCACAAGAGATATTTACTCTTCCTGAAGCTATTGAGTGGTTTGATATAGAGAACATTTCCAAAGCAGCTACAAAATTTGACATCGATAAACTTCGTTTTATCAACGGAGAACATCTTAAACGTATGGATGACAAACTGCTCTCTTCTCTTTTTGGGTTTGCAGATGCAGACATTGGAAAACTGGCAAAGATCTACCTTGAAGAAGTAAGTACAACTAAAGAGCTCAAATCAAAAATTGAGCCTATCTTTACACCTAAAGATTTTGAATGTAAATGGGAAGAGCAGATGCGTACTCTGGAAATGATAATCCTCAATGCACCTATGATCGACACTTTCGATGAATTCAAATCTTACATAATGAAAGAGTCAAGACTTGAAGAAGAGAACTTCCTTACGCCACTTCGTATCCTACTTACAGGAGCACAGCAAGGACCGGAACTTTCAAAAGTCTACCCACTTATCAAATCATATCTATTGGAGATCGCCTCATGAATGCACTTATTTATTCTATCGTTCAACTTTTACACACAGTCATAAACCTTTATATCTGGATCGTGATTATCGCAGCACTGCTTAGCTTTGTACGTCCTGACCCCCACAATCCTGTTGTTCAGATCTTATACCGACTCACTGAACCGGCATATAGTTTCATCCGATCAAAAATGCCTTTTGTGGTACTTTCAGGTATTGACCTTTCTCCATTGGTGATCATCCTTGGGTTACAATTTATCGATACACTTATGATGCGTGCAGTTATCGGAATGTAAATGAAAACGATTCTACACACTGTTCTTTTTGTTCTACTGCTTACACCATCAGTTCTACTAGCCAAAACCTTTGACTACTGGACTGTACACAATATGCCAAAAAGTATAGAAAAAGATTACTACATTTGGCGTTTTCTTACACAAAAAAGTACCACAAAAGCAGAAGCAAGAGAAATTATATCTCAAGCAAGCAGACTCAATAAAAAACTGCAAACTGCCTACAGGAAAAAAACTGGCTTAAATGCAAAACTTCCCAAAATAAAAGTATCAGGTCCTATAGACAACAGTTGGAGGAAACGGAGCAAAGCCAATAAAAGTTTTAAACATGGTCTTGCACTCCTTAAACAAAAGAAACCTAAACAGGCTGCAAACTACTTTGAGGATGCACGTCAAAATTATAAAAAAAGATATGATATTGATAAATCTCTTTTTTGGCTCTATATGAGTACAAAAGATGGTAATTACATTAAACTTTTACGTGAAAGCTGTCATGTCAATATCTATACGCTTATGGCAGCAGACACCGTCAATGCAAGATATCCTAAAACGATCACAGAATCTATCTGGAGAAGTCGTACTTCTGGCTTTAATATTAAGGACCCTATACACTGGGCGAAGGTCAAACATAAAATGAAAGCTGGTGTAGACCTTGAAGATCTGGCAGATGACCATAAATCTCAAGAAGCTATAGGCATCTATACCTACATCAAAGCCAAGGCTTGTAACTATCAGGATCAATATTTCCCTATGCCCTACCGTGATGTTATGAAAGATATGACACCAGAACGTCAAGCGCTTATCTACGCTATAGCAAGACAAGAGAGCCGTTTTGTACCAGCTTCAGTTTCACGTTCTTTTGCACTGGGCATGATGCAGTTCATGCCATTTCTTGTTGAACATGTTGCTAAAGAGAAAGGACATACCATAGACTTGGATGATATGTTTGACCCCTATAGAGCTATAGAATATGCAGACTTTCATTTGGACTACCTCACAAAATACCTTTACCATCCGCTCTTTATAGCTTATGCTTACAATGCAGGTATAGGGTTTACAAGAAGACATATCAAAAATAAACGCCATTTTAGAAAAGGTCCTTATGAACCATACATGAGTATGGAGACCATGAAAAATTATGAGGCAAGAGAGTATGGGAAAAAAGTACTGGCAAACTACATTATCTATCTGAATAAACTTGGCGTGGTCACACGTATATTTCCACTTTTAAAAGTTTTGGCAACACCTTCTGCAACAGACAAGTTTAGAACATAAACTAATGTATTCCAAGAGGAGTTTAACTTCTCTTAAAAACCTTTTTTCGTATAAATGTATTTTGCCACCTTGGCAAACGAGAATGTGCCATTTCCATATTTTTCACTTTTAAAGACAAGTGAGAACCTTTTACTTTTTGTATGTTCAAATGTCACAAGATAATAACTTCCCCAGTCTGTTACATAAGCAATATCTTTAAGTCTTTCATCATTTTTATTTAACTCTTCAATTTGAATGGCATTTTTACCTTGAAGCATTAAACCATATTTTTTTACTTTATTATTTGTTGTCTTAGTCACTTTATTATTTGTTGATTTTG
The DNA here is from genome assembly GCA_965657515.1 of Sulfurovum sp. Lineage (GTDB taxonomy): Bacteria > Campylobacterota > Campylobacteria > Campylobacterales > Sulfurovaceae > Sulfurovum. The sequence goes on along the minus strand of CBFHPE010000006.1, from coordinate 13,680 downwards.
AAGTCCCATTATTAGTATTTAATAGACTCATCATATCATCATACAATGAATTAGGCGCCACTTTACTCTCTGTTTTTTGTCTATCTCTCATTTTCCTGATATCATCTGTGTCTCGAATACCAAAAATCTCAATGATATCATTCATACCAACTATTGTCTCATCTTCTAGATGTACACCAACTATAAATTGTTCATCTCTTTGATCATATTTTTCAAAGTTTTTTGTATATAGATATGTAGCTGTTAGAACAGCCTTTGTAGCATTATCCTCAAAAAGTTGTATTTTTTCTGTTTTTTGTAACTGTTTGTGGTAATCAATTTTCTCTTTATAAGAGTCCATTAATGCTTCTTCTTTTTGTGATGTACAGCCAATTAAAAAAACCAAACCAATAACCACTATCCCTAATTTGAGCACTTGCCCTCCTTATATTTAAATTAAGTTTAACATAGATTCAATAAATATTGATGTATAATTCTTCCAATCATTCTAAAAGGGAATCAAACTTTGAATAAAAGAGTTGCCATAGCATTTACCGGTCCATCAGGAAGTGGGAAAACAACCCTCGTCGAAAAAGTTTCTACACATTTGATTGAGGGGTATAAAGTCGCTATCATTAAAAATGACCCTAAAGATAAAGCACAGTTTGATGTAGAAGGGAAAGACAGCTACAAGTTTACACAAACAGGTGCAGAAGTAGTAGTAACATCACCGACAAGAACCACCTACTTCTCCCAAAGAGAAAAAACTTTGGATGATATCGTAGCAATGATCAATGATTTTGACATCTTACTGGTTGAAGGACTTAAAACACTTCCATTGCCACGTATCGCTATCTTTAGAAATAACATTGATGAGAGTTACTTTGATTGTTCTGAAGCCATTGCCATTGATGATACGATAGACAAAAATGATTATGCTATCCCTGCTCACATTGATATACTTGATTTAAACGACACTACTCAGATTATAGCGTGGATACACAGCCATGCAAAACAGATATAAAAAAGGTTAACCATGCAAACTATCTTTGACACTATTAAAAAAGTAGCTATTAAAATCGATCATGCGATCACAACAGAAGATCTTGGCTATGCTGACAGTGAAAACTCATCTGGTGAAGATCAACTGAAACTTGATGTAAAGAGTGACTATATTATTGAAGAAGCTTTTAAAGATGTCTCCATTGTAAAGTCCCTAGTAAGTGAAGAGAAAGAGGGTGTACTTGAACTACATGATGATGGTATATATACGATCTGTTATGACCCGCTTGATGGTTCAAGCCTTGCAGATGTGAACCTTTCTGTAGGTTCTATTTTCGGTATCTATGAAGGAGAACTTAAAGCAGAGAACCTTGTTGCTTCTGCTTATGTTGTCTATGGCCCCCGTATCGAGTTGGTACTTGCGACCAAAGAGACTAAACCGCAACACTACAGAGCACAAAACGGACTCTTTAATTTTATATCTGAGATCACTTTAAATGAAAAAGGAAAACTCAATGCACCCGGTGGTACACAACAGAACTGGGCTAACTATCATAAAACATTTGTAGATGATCTTTTTGCCCAAGGCTATAGACTGCGTTATTCTGGTGGAATGGTACCTGACCTACACCAAATACTCCTCAAAGGTGGAGGGATCTTCTCCTACCCTGGAACTTCTGATGTACCAAACGGAAAACTAAGACAGCTTTTTGAAGTGATCCCTTTTGCTTTCATGTATGAACAAGCTGGAGGACAAGCTGTCAACAATGAAGGTTTAAGATTGATGGAACTTGTCCCTAGCCATCCACATGACACGAGTCCTTGTTTCTTTGGGTCAAATTACGAAATAAACACTATGAAGCAAGCATATGGGATCAAAGCTTAATGTCTGAACAAGTACTTGATGAATGGCAAATAGCTCTTGCACATAAAAAAGCTGAATTGGAGTCGTGCCAAAGAGAACATCAAGTAAAAAGTTGCATGAATTGTGAAAAGCTTCTAGAGTGTCCTACAAGAGATGCCTACATTAAAGCTGTCTATGACAGTATGAGTAAAGGTGCCGGCGGCGGATTTGAGTTCTAGCCTTTAGCGATCAGCGCTAGTTTTTGCGCCCTGTTCATCTTCTTTTTTATTTCGTATTCCCGTTTAGATGCTAAAGACCTGTCTGGGAACTCTTCACTGTATATCAAGTGCACAGGTCGTCTTACACGTGTATATTTGGCACCTTTATCTGAACCGTTATGCTCTTCAACTCTACGTGACAGATCTGTTGCGATACCTGTATAGAGTGTATCATCTGAACATTGAACCATATACACATAATACATGCTAACTATTTACGCTCATCTTCGAGTGAATACCCTTTAAAGTAAACACGTATAGGATTGTAAGAGATAAATATCTTCTCAGAATATATCTCTGTTTTGATGAGAACCTCTTTTTTATTCAATTCTTCAAAAGTACGATAATAGAGTGGAATGATCACTGGTCTGCTTGATAATTTTTCTAACTCAGGGATCTCTATATAATATTCACGTTCCATCTGCATAAATTTGTAGTACTCTTTAGATCCAAATTTATATGTCTGTTTTTTATATGTTCTTGCTTTTTTGATCTCTTCACGTTTTTGCGTGGTCAATCTCTTTTCATTTAACTTTTGAAGAACTATTTTCTTCTCTTCTTCAGTATAGTTCTTCGTCTTGGTATTTAAGTCTTCTTCAGCTTTTTGATGGATTCGTCTTTCTTCGTCGAGCCTATCCATAATAATTTTTTTCTCTTCAGTAGTATATATATCTTTTCTGGCGATCTTAGATAGTTCTACATTATTACTTGTATCTATACTCATATAAAACCTTTGAATTCCTATTTCAAATTATATCAAATAAATTTCCATATTATACAATATAAACTATTAACCCACAATACAGCACTTTTTAGCTAAAGTGTCATCCTATAATTTAGACCAAAAAACTCATTTGTTTAAGGAAACCCCAATGTCAGACTCTTGTCACAAAGCCTATATCACAACCCCTATCTATTATGTTAACGACATCGCACACATCGGTCATGCATACACAACTATCATTGCAGATACTTTAGCACGTTATTCACGTATGTCCGGACTTGATACCTACTTTCTAACAGGAACGGATGAACATGGACAAAAGATAGAAGAAGCCGCAAAACTTAGAGGAAAAACAACCCAGGACTATGCAGATGAGATCTCTGCAACCTTTAGAACACTCTGGGATGATTTTGATATCTCTTACGATAAGTTCATACGTACAACAGATGCGGACCATATGCAAGGCGTTCAAAAAGCTTTCAGTGTTATGCATAACAATGGTGACATCTATAAAGATACTTATAAAGGACACTACTGTATCTCATGTGAAACATTCTTCCCTGAGATTCAACTTGTTGATGGTGAATTTTGTCCAGAGTGTGGTAAAAGTACCACAGTAGTTGAGGAAGAGAGTTATTTCTTCAGACTTTCTAACTATCAAGACAAACTGTTGCAATATTATGAAGACAATCCTGACTTTATTTTACCTAAAAGCAAAAGAAATGAAGTGATCCGTTTTGTTGAAGGTGGTCTTACAGACCTTTCAATTACCAGAACATCTTTTGACTGGGGTGTAAAACTTCCTGAAGATATGAATGACCCTAAACATGTCATGTATGTATGGCTTGATGCACTTATGAACTATTTGACAGCACTTGGTTATGGTACAGATGAAGCCAAAATGGATCAATGGCCTGCCCGTGTACAACTCATTGGTAAAGATATATTACGTTTTCATGCTATCTACTGGCCTGCATTCCTTATGAGTATCGATATGCCTCTTCCAAAACATATCGCTGCACACGGTTGGTGGACACGTGATGGAGAAAAAATGTCTAAATCCAAAGGTAACGTTGTGAATCCTAAAGAAGTTGCTGATGCGTATGGACTAGACAATTTCCGTTACTTTATGCTTAGAGAAGTACCATTTGGTGGAGATGGTGACTTTTCTCAAAAAGCACTGATAGACCGTATCAACTCAGACTTGGGTAATGACCTTGGAAACCTGTTAAACAGGCTCATAGGTATGTCAGGCAAATACTTTGAAGGTACAGTAGACTCTGTAAATGTTGAGAAATATTACCAAGAAGAACTGGATGAAGTACATGAGTCTCTTGGCAAACTTGAACCACTTCTTTTTGAAATGCAGATACACCGCTATCTTGAAGAACTTTGGAGACCACTTACAGTTGCAAACAAGGCCATTGACAAGTATCAGCCTTGGACACTCATGAAAGAAGGTAAAGAAGAAGAAGCAATGGCACTTAACGGTCTCATCGCTGCAATCTTAGCAAAAGTATCTGTAATGCTTTACCCGGTAATGCCTGAGATATGTACAAAAATTTCTAATGCATTGCATTTTACAATTGACAATGCAAGCTGGAACAGTATGGTAAAAGATACACAACTACTCGATACCTTTATCCTTGAGAAGATCGATCCTCTTTTCCCTCGTATAGAGGAACCTAAACTAGAACAGATGGAACCAGTTGACATGCCTAAAAAAGAGCAAAAAGCAGACAAAACGCCTGAAAAGAAAAAATCAGAAGAAAAAACTGAAGGTATCGCACTCATAGGTATTGACCAATTTCTCCAAACTTCTTTGAAAGTCGGAACTGTTGTAAAAGCTGAAGAAGTACCAAAAAGTAAAAAACTTCTTTTACTTCAGGTTGATGTAGGAGAAGAGACACCAAGACAAGTGGTTGCAGGAATCAAAGAGTGGTACTCAGCAGATGAGATGCTTGACACACAGGTCTGTGTCGTAGCAAACCTCAAACCGGCAAAACTCATGGGTCTTAAAAGTGAAGGTATGCTCCTTGCAGCAAAAGATGAAGATGGGCTCTGTATGATCCGTCCTGAAAAGCCTAAAACGGCTGGAACACCTATAGGCTAATTATCAAATGAAAATAGAAGACATCTTAAACCTCACCGAGGGTGTACTCACCAACACCCCAAAAGTACAAGCCATAGAATCTGCGACGGTATTTTATTCGAAAGTAGACCATGGCGATCTCTTTTTCTCTTCTAACCAGGAAGATATAGACCAAGCTATCGAAAATGGTGCATATGCTATCGTTTATGACGATGATAACATTATTCAAAATGATGATGAGATAGCTTGGATCAAAGTTTCTGATATCCAACTGGCGGCATTTAAACTCATTCGTTATGTGGTCATTAAAAAAGAGGCCAGTTTCTTTTTACTGCTTGAACATGAACTTACTTTCTTAAAAATGATATTAACACATAAAACAAATATTGCATTTATAGGAAATGACTGGAAAAAAGCATTTGAGCAGATACTAAACTCTGATCACACTTTGTTTGTCGGTACAGATAAAGAATTGATGCAGCTTATTAAACCTGATGTTCCAAAACTTACCAGAGAAGTGGATGGTTACGCAGTTTCTGATACACTTTTCAAAACAACCTTTAAAGTGGGCGGATTTGTCTATCAGGAAAAAGACATGATCCCTTTCCATCTTGAGTATCTGCTTCGTGCTATAGACTTTTGTGAGACACAAGAGCTTCCTTATTCAGTCGATCGCATCAAATATACCAAACATTTCACACCAGTATTCATAGACGGAAAACTAAACAGTACACAGGCCAGTAAAAGTGATAAAGTGGCTATCTTTGTAGACAACACTTCTGACATCACAAAAGCCAGAGAGTATGTCATGCGAAGTAATATGTGGGTAAAAAGTATAGTCCTAACGCCACCAAAAACAAAGGTACCAGGCATCGACCATCCACATTGGTTCAATTCAGAAGAAGAAGTACGAGAACTACTCAAAAGCATCCATTTTAACTACGCATTTATCTACAATGCAGAGAAAAGTATACTCAATACCATCAAAGAAGAGTACAGCCTTTTTTAGAAAATATAATACTTACCTATAAGATAAAAATTTAGATACAATATATCTAACAGATTCTTATAGGCTAAAAATGAAAAAACTTATCCATATAAAATATCGCATATTTCACTTTTTCATCAAAATTTTTATTGTTATTTTACTTATCCCTATTGCCTATAACTTCATCCCAGTAAATATGGGGAAATCAACATTTTACATTCCTTCTTCAGATATAGATACAGTCATAAATACCTTAGATGAAAATGGCTATGGTATCTCTTTTATAGATAAGTTTTTTCTTCGCTTCACAAAGACACCTGAAAAAGGATGGTATACTCTCCATGAAACACCATCAGAACGATTTAAATTTTTCAAAACTTTACAGGAAAGCCGCGCTAAAACCATGCAGGTAAAACTCTATGCAGGGGAAACCAGTGAAGAGTTAACTAAACGTCTTGCTAATGATCTAAAACTAGACCATAGAAAATTACTTTTACAGTACAGAAGTCAAACAAAATACTTGGAAGGCGATATCTTTTCAGGGCGTTACCGTATTGCAAGGAATGCAGATGAAAGATCTGTCATCACTGCACTGTTCCAAATGTCTGAACAAAAATTACATGCGTTTGGGCAACAACATTGCGGGGGTACTCCCAATCCTCTTGAAATGAAGATACTTCTTATTATTGCATCGATCATTCAAAAAGAGACCAATAACATACATGAAATGTATCTCGTCTCTTCTGTGATACAAAACCGTCTTAACAGAGGCATGAAACTTCAAATGGACGGCACACTCAACTATGGTAAACATGCCCACAAACCTGTCACATCAAAACGTATAAAACAAGATAAAAGTTATTATAATACCTACAAACATGGTGGCATTCCCCCTGCTCCACTTGCAACAGTAAGCATAGATGCACTCAAAGCAGCACTCAATCCTAAAAAAACAGACTATCTTTTTTTTATGTTAAAAAGAAATGGAAAACACAACTTTGCCTCTACATACAAAGAACACCTACAAAATATTAAAGCTTTTAAACAAAAAAGCTAAAGCTTTTGTATCAAAACCATATTTTTACCATTGTCACTCACAAATTCACAACCATACATCTTACAGAGTACCTTAAAAGTTTTTGCTGTAAAAAAAACGATATGTGTAGGATCTTGATGATAGTACCATTTTTTAAATACTTCACTATCATTAGCATGAAACTGTGTTTGCAGTGCCAAGTACCCACCTTTATCCAAACGATTTAAAAGTGATTCAAATACTTCTCTTGGTTGATGTAAATGCTCAAAAACCTCTGTTGAGACGATAAGTGCATATTTTTTACTTTCATAAAAGTTTGCTGGGTGATATATGGGATCATAGTAGTCACATTGTATGCCATATTCTTCCAATATTTTTGATAGTAGCGATGTAGCACCACAGCCAAAATCTAAAGCTGTCTGGGGTATACCCACTTGAGGTAAAACAAAATCTAAAAAACGTTGAAAATAGGCTTTATATCCTTCATCATTCTCATCATTCTCATGTAAATTATAGCGCTCTTTTTGTGTCGTTAGGTCGTGATAACATTCTGGAGATTTGAAAATATACTCACACTCTTTACAATGATAATAGAAAATATCTGTTTTTTCATCTATGAATGACTCTACAGTTTGATTACAGATATGACAATCCAATTTTACCCCTTTGAAACGTATGATATGGTACTATTTACTCTATTAATGCAAGGAGTAGTTTAACAATGAAACGACGAGATTTTATCACCACTACAGCACTAAGTGCATCTGCATTAGCTATGAGTGCCTGCAAAAGACCTCCTGAAGAGACCAAAGAAGGTGAAATAGCAGTCAACAAAGCTAAAAAAGTTACTCTAAAACTTGCTACTTCCTGGCCTGCACATTTTCCCATTATGGGAACAGGTGTCGATGCCTTTGCCAAACGTTGTTTTGAATTAAGTAGCGGATCTTTAGAGATAAAAGTCTATGCTAAGAACATTCTTGTTCCTGCACTACAGGTCTTTGATGCTACTTCTGCTGCTCAGATAGATGCCTTTCACTCTGGAGTCTACTACTGGAAAGGTAAAAATCCTGCTTTCTCAATCTTTGGAGGTATGCCGCTGGGACTCACAAGTGAAGAGATGATCACATGGATGAAATTTGGCGGAGGCTATGAACTTTGGAGAGAAATGTATGGAAAGTTCAACCTCTATCCTCTCATAGGAGGAACTACCGGTCCACAAATGGGCGGATGGTTCAAAAAAGAGATCAACACTTTAGCTGACCTAAAAGGTCTTAAAATGCGTATCCCAGGCCTAGGTGGTGAAGTGATGAAAAAACTCGGTGTCAACCCTGTTTTACTCCCTGCAGGGGAGATATACACTGCTTTAGAACGTGGTACGATAGATGCTACAGAATGGGTTGGACCTGCTTTAGATAATATGATGGGGTTTGGTAAAGCAGCACCCTACTATTATACTGGTTGGCATGAACCAGGATCAATTTTGGAGATCACCTTTAACAAAGCAAGATGGGAAAAGTTAAGTACAGAACATCAAGCCATCATCACCGCAGCATCTGAAGAGATGACATCAAATATGGTCCAAGAGTTCAGATACAAAAATGCTAAAGCCCTGCAGGAACTTCCAAAAGATGTAGAGGTAAAAACATTCCCAAAAGAGGTGATGGATGCAGCCAAAGGAGCATTGGCTGAAGTACTGGAACATGAAAGTACTAAAAGTGCTGACTTTAAACGTGTGCTTCAGAGTTATCAAGCCTTTACTGCACTCAATAAATCATGGGATGACATCAGTACTAAAAACTTTTTAAATATCAGAGGATAGTTACAACCTTTGTAACTTTTTCAACCCCTCTTTCACCAAAGTACTGGTATCTCCAGTACATCCAGAAAGTGCCTTGTTAATCGCATCTTTCTTAAAGCCTAAGCTTTCAAGTGCCATTACAGCCTCACCCAATGCACCCGAGTTTCCACTCTCTTCACTGCCATCCACAATAAAGTCTGCCAACTCAACCAATATACGACTAGCTGCCTTAGGGCCAATTCCAGGAACACGTTTTAACATACTCACATCTTTAGATGAGACAACTTTCGCAAAAGTCTCAGGTGTAAAAGTAGAACAGATAGCAAGTCCTACTTTAGGTCCTACACCATTGATCTTTAAGACCGTATCAAACATCTTCTTCTCATTGTTATGCATAAAACCAAAAAGCATATTGGCATCTTCACGAATAACTTGTGTGACAAAAAGCTTTACCCTACTCTCCTGTATAGCATTAGAAGTATTGATAGACACATGCACTTCATAGATCAAACCATTGACATTCAAATGTACAAAAGTGGGGTCTTTCCTCTCTACAGTTCCTTCTATTCCTACTATCATGGTAAACCTTTATTGTTAAGTTATCAAAAGTATAACAGTACTTTGAATAAAGTAATAAAAATATGTCAAATTGACATATTTTTATCATATTAATTATATATTAAATCAACATTTTTACACAATTATTTATTTTTTTTATACTTTAATTTAAGTTTTTATGATATGATAAAGTATGAAGATGTGATAAAGATGCGCATCTGACCTCCGTATCTTAATCATAATAACACTTCATGCTGATCATTAAAAATGAGAAACTATAGAATTGTAGGAGACATAGTCATGAAACACACATTGAAAGAAAAACTAGAAACAGTTGTAGAACTTGTAAATAATGTAATGATAAATCCGGATATAGATATTGAATATTGTGTTCCTGAAACAGAAGTATCAGAAAATTCTAACGTTACAGGGGATCCCTATATACACATGAAATATCAAGCTAATGTGACACATGTTGTAGAACAAAAAATACCACTTAAACGTCAATATTTGCAAAAAGAACCTGAAGATATAGCAAATCTTGTTACTTTCTATATTGAGCAATTTATTGAACAAATTGATTCTGTTGAGTACGGTGCACAATAAAATCATAATACTATGGGATAGACTTTTATAATTATTGATTGGTTTATTGCAATAATGTTAAGTACATATTGATTCTACATCAAATCAACATTACGCTAAAATACAAATAACTTAAAACTAAAGAGTCCCATGCGATTAAAATCCATATTTACTAACAGCTTTGGCATACTTATGTCACGTATCGCAGGCTTTGCCAGGGATGTACTTATGGCTTCTGTACTTGGGGCTTCTTTTTGGTCTGACTTGTTCTTTGTTGCAAATAGACTGCCAAATCTTTTTAGAAACATCTTTGCTGAGGGGGCTTTTACTCAGGCATTCATGCCCTCTTTTGTTGCTTCGAGAAAAAAAGGTGTATTTGCCACTGCTATCTTCTTAAGATTTATGCTTTTTATCATATTTGGCTCACTGGTTGTTACTTTTTTCCCTGAACTCGTCACCAAACTACTTGCCATAGGTTGGGACACTGAAACCGTAGCTAAGGCTGCACCGCTTACAGCCATAAACTTCTGGTATCTGGATCTCATCTTTATCGTATCCTTCTTAGCTACTCTGCTACAGTACAAAGAGCACTTTTTAACCACTGCCATATCAAGTATTCTGCTAAATCTTTCGATGATCGGTGCTTTGCTTATCTGTATGCATGATGATCCAAAAACTGTTGCCTATGCTTTGAGTATCTCTGTATTGGTGGGGGGATTTTTACAAGTTTTACTGCATATCTATACCATAAATAAACTCAGACTGCACAGACTTCTCATAGGTGGGTTTAAATATAGAAAAGAAAAAGATATCAATGCAGAAAAAAAGAAATTCACAAAACTTTTCATCCCTGCTGTCTGGGGTAACTCCAGTATGCAGATCAACTCTTTTGTAGGTACGATGCTTGCTTCTTTTTTGGTTACAGGGTCTATCTCGTATCTGGCATATGCACAGCGTATCTTTCAACTGCCTCTTGCCTTGTTTGCCATCGCTACTGCCACAGCACTTTTTCCAAGCATATCAAAAGCACTGAAAAACAAACATGAAGATGTCGCCTATGCAAACCTCAACAAAGCTTTCTGGCTTCTCTCTTTTGCCTTAGGTTTTGCTACACTTGGTGGAGCAATGTTGTCTGAACCTGTCATTTGGTTACTCTTTGAAAGAGGTAGGTTTGTTGAGTCACAGAGTGTGGAGACTGCAAAGGTACTCAGTATGTTTATGCTTGGTCTTCTTCCTTTGGGTCTTGCTAAACTCTTTTCACTCTTTTTATATGCATCCTACAGACAGGCAAAAGCCGCAAAGATTGCCACTATCTCAGTAGTAGTGAACATCATAGCCTCACTCATACTTATGAAACCTATGGGTGCAATGGGAATAGCACTGGCTGGGAGTATCGGAGGCTGGGTACTCTTTATACTAACAGTAAAAGAAGTGGGGTTTGATAAGTTCACAAACATTCTGAAGTCAAAAATGTCACTTTATCTCATTGTATCTCTAAGCATTTTTGCCCTCATACTCTACTATACCAATATCATGCTGCTTGACTGGATACGCTAAAGTATGCCCATACTCTATAACCATACTTTAGCTATAATCTCATAATTATCATTAAAGGCTTAGACAAATATGCACATTTACGACAGCGTACAAAAAACAAAACTTCCTTTTGAGCCTATTAAAAAAGGTGAAGTAAGCATCTATGTTTGTGGTCCTACTGTTTATGATGATGCACACTTGGGACATGCACGCAGTTCTTTGGCATTTGACCTACTAAGACGTACACTTACAGCACTTAACTACAATGTCACCTTGGCAAAAAACTTTACTGACATCGATGATAAGATCATCAAAAAAGTAGAAGAGACAGGCAAAAGTATGGAAGAGATCACCTCTTTTTACATAGACCGATACCTTGAAGAGATGGCAGCACTCGGTATACAACGCGCTGACATAGAACCAAAAGCCACTGAATCACTGCAAGCCATAGAAAATATGATACAAGACCTTATAGACAAAGATGTTGCGTATGTCATCTCTACAGGTGATGTTTATTTTGACACCAGTAAAGACAGCAGTTATGGAAACATCTCCCATCGCGTAGCTGAGGATGATGAGAGCCAAAGCCGTGTTGAGCATACAAGTGAGAAAAGAAACCCTAAAGACTTTGCACTTTGGAAAGCATGTAAAGGTGACGATGATATTTGTTTTGACACCTCTTTCTCTTCAGGCCGCCCAGGTTGGCATATAGAGTGTTCTGCAATGATCGAAAAACATTTTGAAGGCTCTGATAAATACAGTATAGACATACATGGTGGTGGTGCAGATCTTCTTTTTCCTCATCATGAGAATGAAGCAGCACAAAGCCGCTGTGCTACAGGGCATGAACTTTCAAAGTACTGGATGCATAATGGTTTTGTACAGATAGATGGAGAAAAGATGTCAAAATCTTTGGGCAACAGCTTTTTCCTAGGTGATGCACTCAATATCTATGATGGTGAAGTATTACGCTACTACCTTAACTCTGTACATTACAGAAATGACTTTAACTTCTCAGAAGAAGAGTTACAAACAGCGAAAAAAAGACTGGACAAACTCTACAGACTTAAAAAACGTGTAAGTCCGGGAAAAGGTTCTGCAGTAAACAAAAATTTTAAGAGATCTCTCTTAGATGCCATGAGTGACGACCTGAACATCTCCATAGCCCTTGCTGATATAGATGAAATGGTATCTGCCACAAATGATGCCTTTGATGCCAACCCTAAGGACAAAGCACTGAAAAAAGAAACCATAGCCAACATAGAGTTCATAGAAACACTCTTAGGATTTGGAGGTAAAGAGCCATTCTCTTACTTTCAGATAGGTGTAGATGAAACGCTAAAAGCACAGATAGAAACACTTATAACGCAGCGTACTGAAGCAAAAAAAGAGAAGAATTTTGAGCGTTCAGACAGTATACGTGATGAGATCTCTGCACTTGGTATCTCTATCATGGATACTGCTGAGGGTACACTTTGGGAAAAAGCATAAACGATGAAAAACCTACTTAAACAGTATCTTCCTTATCTTGCAGGCTACAAGATACAATTTTTCTTTGCTGTACTTGGGATGATGGCTGTAGCAGCAGGTACTGCAGGTACAGCACATCTTATTAAACCAGTCATGGATGATGTCTTCATTAACAAAGACAAAGAGATGCTGACACTTATACCTTTTCTTTTAGTAGGTGTTTTTACACTTAAGGGTCTAGGCCAATATGTACAAACATACTACACATCATACATTGGCCAAGATGTCGTACGTAAACTCCGGGACAGACTTGTACTACATCTTACCTATCTGGATATGAACTTTTTTAGACATATGCATTCAGGAGAGTTACTTTCGCGAGTCACCAACGACATTACCCGTATTCAGATGGTTGTTGCCAACATCATACCTGATCTCATACGTGAGAGTCTCACCATACTTGCACTGACAGGTTATGTCATTTATGAAAGCCCTAAACTTGCTTTATATTTTCTACTCATCATGCCTCTTGCCATTTTTCCTCTTTCTAAACTGGCAAAAAAAATGCGTAAATACTCTAAACTCTCCCAAGAGAGCACAGCAGATATGACAAGCAGACTTGGGGAGATACTTTCAAACATTGAAGTGATCAAATCAAACTCTACACAGATCTACGAACAAAAACGTTTTGCATCAGAAAATCAAAATGTATTTAAGTTCATCATGAAACAAATCAGAACCAATGCCCTTACCTCACCGGTGATGGAGATCCTTGGTTCTGTAGCTATCG
>CBFHPE010000005.1:13075-34989 GCA_965657515.1 Sulfurovum sp. | reverse complement strand
TCAATACAAAACTTTGATAAATCAGAGACAATCTATAATCCGGAGATAGTGACTGCACAGCACCACCACTCAAACTAATAAAGATGATCATGATAAATAATTGATAGACCTGTTCTACATGCGGGAGCATAAAAATTGAAAGTATATTGATTAATGATACAAGTACTATGGCCTGAATAACAAATATCTTATGCCATTTGTTCAGGCTGTAATGCTTTGGATCTTTTTTAAATTGAGAAGCGAAATAAAGCCGGTAAAGACTAAAGAGGATGACCACGGCTCCCCAAATATACATACTATAACCCAAAGAAGTACTTGATAGCACAACTAATACAAGTAAGGTCATTAATATTACAGAATAAAGACTTTTTTCAGAATATAGATAGAGGTTTTTAACCATATTCTCATCAATAGTACCCCATCGAATGAAAGTAAGGATATAAGAAATTATTTTCATATATTAAACCTAATGTAAAAAAATAGTAATATGCTTAGACTTAGAAAGTATATCTACACATTACTATACTTAATATTTTATGCCGTAATTCGACCTGCATCACAAATTCATCATAATATATCCTAAACTATCTTTTAAACAACCCTAGTAATTTCTTCCACAATGACTCACCTTTTTTTTGTTCATCACTTTTTTTCTTATCCGCTTCGGGAGCCAATACATGTTTATCCAGTTTTGCATTTGCATTCATAAGATGCACAGGCATAAAATCATTGCGCATCTAAAACCTTTTCTATTTCATTAATAGCATCTTCATTTTTAAGTCTAAACTTGATCTCGATACGTCTAGATGCATCTTTATCTTCTACACCATTCACTTTGATAGAATCTATATATGCCCTACCCGATGCAGTCATAAGCGGTCTTATGTTGTGTTTTTTCGTAAAGTCAAGTGTAAGCAGGTACTCCATAACTGCCAATGCACGTTTCTGAGAAAGGTTCAGGTTATAGATGTAAGATCCGTCACTGTCTGTGTGACCTTCAATGATGATCTTATCTAGATGTGGTCTGATCGCCGGATCATTGACCAATGTACCTATATACTCTTCAAACGCTTTTTTCAATGCAACTTGCGCCTCAGGTTTGAGTGAATCTTCACCTTTTCCAAAAAGAACATTGGATGCAAGTCTAAGTGAACCTGTCTTTTTATCGATATCGATATTTTCACCAAGTGCATCTTTAAGTGCTGCAACAACTTTGAGTTTGATACCTGTTAAAGACTTGATCTTCGCTTTTTGTTTTTGCAGGTTAGCAACCAGTTGATCATAATCTGTCTTCTTCTCATCCAAAGCATTGAGCATTTCTAGAAGTTTTTCATCTTTAAGTTTTACACTCTTTTTAGTGTCATCCAACTTGTTAGAAAGGACAAGAACTTTACCTTCAAAATCTTCCAGGGTTTTAAGGTTTTTATCCAATGCATTTTTTGTCTTTTTTAACGTATCTTCATTTTCATCTACAACATCCTGCATAATGATGATCTTATCACTCAGTTTACTCTCTCTTACCTGTGCCTCTAATAACATTTTATTAAGTTTATTGATCTCATCAAGTTTGAGTTTTAACATTCTTTCATTGGCATCAAGTTTTTTTCCATCATTTACTATTCGCTCATTTTTAAGCTTTAAGAGTGCCTCTTTTTGCAGTATGAGTTTTTCCTGTGCTGTTAACTTTTGCACATCTTCTTCTAATTGTTTATCTTTAAGTGCAAGAAGTTTTTCATTTTCAGTAAGGTAAATATCTTTTTCACCTATGAGTGCTTTACTCTTAGCTAGCGTATCACTTAGTTCATCTAAAGTCGTTTCTCTATTCTTTAGCTCTTGAGAGATGCTTGAGAGTTTATCTTCTTTATCATGCAGGTCAGACTTTAAGATGATCGACTTAGATACAATGGCACCTATCAGTAAGATAAAGACAAAGAGCAGTCCTGCCATCAAGTCAGCATATGATATCCAGAAATTACTCTCTTCAGTAGTTTGGTCTTTTCTAAACATACTGTTACTTTTCTTCGTCTTTTAATGTATCCATGTTCTTAAGTATCAGTTTGTTTTGTTCAGAGACGATACGAGCAAATGTTCCAAGCTTGTCAACTGCCTGTCCAAGTTCAGCATCGATCTTATCAAATGTATGATCGACTGAAGAGTCAAACTTGTCCATAGACTTTTGCAAATTATGTGCATTGGCATTAAAGCCTTGTATATTTTGCTCCATCATTGTTACGGCATCAACACTCTCTTGACGTAACTGGATGTTTTCAAGCGTATCACGTAATTCAGAAGATGCCTCTTGCATATGTACTGTAAGTTTAGTAAAACTGTTTGTTGTATCATGTAAAATGGTTGTAAAGTTTTTTAAGTATTGTTCATTTAACTCTTGAATGAAGTCCATATTGAATGTATCTTTAAGCGTTTGAACGATCTGCTGATCTTTCAACTCAGACTGCATATGCTGGTGTTTGATAAGCTCAGACTCTTTCCATACACGTGTACTGTAGAGTTTTTCCAGATCATATATCTGCTTGTCTATCTTTGCGATACCTCTTTTTTCAAAATATGTCCAGATAAGTGAAAGCATGATACCGTAGATAGATGCATAAAAAGCCGTACCGATACCAGAAAGAAGTACAGAGATCTCACGGTCCAACGCACCCAGGTCTTTCACTGTAAAGTCAGGCATAGACAGGGCAATAGCAATGAATGTTCCCAAGATACCAAGCATTGGGAATACAGAGGGAGCTACACGGGCAAAATTGTCATTACGTATATCTTTATAGTACTCAGAGATAAAGTCTTTCACATGCAGTGTAGATTTTGTTTTTCCCATGATCGTCAAGGCATTTGAACGAAGTGCTGCCTGAAGGTCTTCTTCCATTCTAAAAAATGAACCTTGCATGTGACACACAGCATAGTTGGCATTATGCTGTACAAACGTGATAAAAGTAATAAAAATAAATGCAACAATAGCAAAAGTATGCAGTTCAACATTCAGAGGTAAAAGACCTATATAAGCAAGTACTAACCCTATTAAGAAAAGAAAAGGTATAAGAAGTATGGCAAAAGAACGTGAAGTACATGAGGAGGAGTTTTGTTTGTCAAAGTATTGCATGAATGCATCCTGTTATAATTTAATTAATATGATTATATCGAAAATCTATAAACAAACTTAATTATAATTCCACAAGCCTAATAATTATGTATAACTATATCATAACTGGACATATCGCGCTAACTACCTTTTAAACTCTACAACAAAACAGGCACCATTTTTTTGATTATGGACTGAAAGTGATGCATTGTGTTTTTGCGCTATCTGAGTACTCATATATAATCCTATGCCCGTCCCTTTCCCTTTTTCTTTGGTTGTTACATTTGCTTTAAAAATGTCTTTTATGACCTTTTCAGGTATACCCCCTGCATTATCTTCCACTTCAAGAATGTCACTTTCTTCTTGATGAATTAAACGCATATTTATCACTCTTTTTTCAATATTATTGTCCTTAAATGCATCTTTGGCATTACTCAATAGATTTAAGATCAGATGTTTGAATTCATTTGCTGAACCATACAAAGTGATACTGTCATCTCTTTCTATGTTGACTGTAATATGATGTTTTAAAAATTCATGTTTTGTCAAATAAAGGACAGAATTGATAACATCTAAAAGTTGAAAATCCTCTGCTTCCTCATTTGGTCGGAAGAAGTTTCTAAACTCATCAAGTGTTGATACCATATGTTCTATCTGGACTTGTATATCTGATCTGAACTGTTCTATATACTTTTGATCTACTATACCCTCATCAAAATCACTTTTTATAAGTTCACTATACATACTCAAAGCATTTAAAGGCTGTTTCCACTGATGTGCCACTGCATCCATCATCTCGCCCATGGCAGCCATCTTTGACTGTTGAACAAGAAGCTTTTCATTGACAACACGTTTTTGTATCTCCATGGCCTCACGCTCCAAAGACTCTTCAAGTGCAGAAGTCCTGGCATTAAGATTTTCTACCAAAGCACCTATTTCCCCTTTATCTTCACAAGTCAGCATTTCATATTTGTTTCCTGAGTCAGAAAGATTATTTTCTAACTGTTCATTTATAGATGCTATAGGACTTATAAAAACTTTTCTGAGTAGTATAAACCCAAGAATTGTGGCAAATAATGTTAAAAGAATTGTTGCGATAATAATTTGTTTATACGTTTTATAACTCTGTGCCAATACTTCATCTTCAGGTATCCCTATAACAACTTTCCAGTGCGTACAAGGAAAATGATAAATGGCAACGATACTGTTAAGACCCAATATAGGATCATCTTCAACAAAATATACCCGAGAGCTTAGATTTTTATTAACGTTTTCTCTTTTAAGTTCAAGTAATGAAGCGATTCTCTCTCCCTCTGCAGTATCTATATCTGAACTACAATCATTCAAACCTTCAGCAAATGATTTATCAAATCGTTTAGGTGTGACACAACATCCTAATGCAGGTTTAATGTGATGGAGTAAATTATTGACCTTTGTATTATTAACATCATAAATATTAGCATCATTGGGAAGTATATTATTGAACATAGGTGATTTGCCAATGACCGTACCTTCTCTGTCAACCATCATCAAATAGGAGTTTTGTGATTTTAAAGCATCTCTAAAGAGTATATTGTGTTTGCTATCTATCTCAAGATCCAAACTTGCTACCCCAATGAATATGTCATTTTTATAAATAGGAGAAACAACTGTGATCATTCGTACATGTGTCACAGGGTCATAGTATGCTTTTGTCCAAAATGTTTCACCTTCTTCAAGGTGCTTGGCAGAAAGATAAAATTCCATCACACTATAATCTATTGCAAGATATTCGTTATCTTCTATAAACATATTATCTTTATTCTTTTTGAAAAAATGCAAATGCTGTTTTTTATCTTTATTCTTCACATACGGCTCAAACCAGATACCACCGCTTACAAGCATATTTTTTTTGCCTGCTGTGAAAATAGCTTTGATTGTATCTATGTTTGTTATCTCTTCTTTGGCAACTGAAGCCAATGTAAGTACAACTTCTTCCATTCTATTTTGTACTTTTTTGATCTCTCTGAGTATTTCTGAAGTAGCAGCTGAGGCTTTTTCCGGAGCAGTTGCAATGATCGCTTCCCCTCTGATAATAGAAAAAATGATGACCATAGTTGTAAGAAAGACTATAGCAACTAAAAGAAAGAAACCAACCATTTTGGTGTTAACACTATTGTACCATTTCACTTTTGTAAATCCTTATGTTTTAACCTTGTCCACAAATAGTATATCTTATATGACAATAAAAGTATTAGTTTTTTACGTCACTTTAAATCATATTTACAAATATTATGTCAATATGACATATTTTAAAGTAATATAATAAAAAAATACTATCATTAGATATAAAGTCATAAGGAGCCAAGGATGGAAGGTATGATAAAAGTGAGTTACACGGTGATGTGTAAAAATGATGTGAGTCAAGAAGTGAGTTTGACTGACCTTTTAACAAATGAAAAAGTAATGAAAGCCATTAAAAGTGAATTTGCAACAGGACTTAGAAACCTTGCGCTTTCACACAAAGAAGATACATCGGTATACATAAAAACACAAAAAGAGATCTTTGAATTTACAGCAAGTAAAAATGATTTTGCAGACCTGCTTGAACTGGCAGAAGAGGATGCTAGAAAAAATAAACGCTTTAAAAAAGAGTGTGATGGTGTGGAGTTAGTCGATATAATAACCATAGATTAAACTCTAATATGGGTATACTTTTACTATGGCAAAGAAAAAGAAAAAATATCTTATAAAACTAAACAATAAAATACGAAATTACTTTAATGGGCTCCCTTTTGATGAAGGTGTAGAAACACTGGATGATGAGAAGCTCATAGAACTCATTATGCTGCTTGAATTAAAGCTTCCCTCTCATGACCATGCCGATATGGTACGGGCGATAAGACGTGTCTGGAGTGAAGAAGGTGCAGGTACGCGTGAAATGATCGTCTCATACCTCACCCAAAGTTATAAATCCGTTACAAAAGGCGGTAGAGATAAACGTCCTTTAGATAAAGTTGAAAAGATACTACAGCTTTTAGAAGATGTTGAACACAGTAAACATGAAGAAAATCTTATTTTAGAGGCATTCATCGATGTGAGAAATGCCAAAATAACACAAGACAAAGTACTCAGTAAACTAGGTTATTTACGCATTAAAGAAAGACTTGGGAAACTAGAAAAGTCTTTAGATGTAAGCTTTAATACGCTCAATGAAATGGAGTTCTACCATAGCTTCACTTTTTCACTTAAAAGTGTTGACTTTAAAAAATCACTTTTATGTACATCCAAAGTACTTGACATAGATACACTTTGGAAATTGGATGATGATGAGATACTCTCTCAACTCAAAAGTGTAAAAGAGGAGAGCATTCAAGAAAAGAGAGATGAACTTGAGACATTTCTCAGCCCACTGAGAAGTTCAGAGCACCCCTACCTTACGGAAGATGAGATACTAAGGTCCATCAAGAGTATGCCACCTGAGTGTAAGTTCAACCATATACCCATTTCACTGGATATCATCGAAAAGATATTAATTAATATTAGTGACAAGTATGAGGTCTTTGAGAGTACAGATCACATCATTATAGAAAAAGAAAAGAACCATAACCTCTTTGGTACTGTACTCTACTATGATACTTCTGTATCGTATGAAAAACCTTTCTTTTACCATCTCATTTGGAATGGTAAAGAGCCTCCGGTCCTAGATGATATTAACCATGTAAATGATACCCTCCTTGCACACTTTAAAGTTGCCATTAATGATGTACTTGAAGATATGCAGATCGAAAGTGAAAAATTGGATATAGATGAGGAGAAACTACATGAATTCATCGTACGTTTTGTTGAACCACAGATACGCTCTTCTACTACACTTAAATTTAAAGAGAAGAGTAAAAGACGTATTCTCTTTCATTTTGGTGAATATATCAAACCATTACTAGCAAAACAAAAACGTGAAGAGCTCTTAGCTAAGACCATTCGTGATTTTAAAAACCTCTTCCCTCTTGCACGAGAACTAAAACGTAAGATAGTCTTTCATGTCGGACCAACAAATTCAGGAAAGACCTATCAGGCACTTAAAGAATTAAAAGAAGCAAATACAGGTTACTACCTTGCCCCGCTTCGACTACTCGCACTTGAAGGTTATGAGAATCTGAAAAATGACGATGTTGCTGTTTCACTAATCACTGGAGAAGAAGAGATCATCGATGAAGAATCCACACATATCTCTTCAACAATAGAAATGATGAATGTTTCAGTAGATGTGGATGTTTGTATCATCGATGAGATACAGATGTTATCTGACCGTGATAGGGGCTGGGCATGGTCAAATGCACTGATAGGTGTACCCGCAAAAAAAGTCATACTTACAGGTTCACTAAATGCTTTACCCGCAGTAAAAGAACTCTGTGAATACCTGGGTGAGGAGCTTGAAATCATTCATTTTGAACGTAAAAATGAACTTACTATGATGCCACACCCTACTTCCATGAGAAATATAGAGCCACAAACAGCAGTTGTAGCCTTTTCACGACGTGATGTACTCTCCCTCAAACAGCAACTCTCAGAACGGTACTCTGTCTCTGTGGTCTACGGAAATCTCTCTCCTGAGGTAAGGCGTGAGGAAGCAAGAAGATTTAGAGAGGGAGAGAGTCAAATACTCGTCTCTACAGATGCCATAGCCATGGGACTTAACCTACCCATAAAAACCCTGCTCTTTGCAAAAGACAACAAGTTTGACGGTTTACGAAGACGAGAACTTCTCCCTACAGAAGTCTCACAGATAGCAGGACGGGCAGGACGTTACGGCATTGAAGAAAAGGGATATGTCGGCGCTCTTGATGACAATGCACTCAGTACCATTACTTCTGCCTTTTATGCACCTCTGCCTGATATAGAACTCCCTGTTTCAGTCATGGCAAGTCTAGAGCATGTCATGCTCATAGGTGAGATACTCGAAACTGATAATATATTGGATATTTTAACATTCTTTGCAGACAACATGGAATTTGAAGGTCCATTCATGGCTGCCAATATTGATTCTATGCTTGAGATCGCAGCGATCGTAGGTGAATATACACTCGATCTAAAAACACGCTTCTACCTTGCATGTGCACCGGCAAGTATCTCTTCCCCTTATATCGAATCTGTCTTTCACCGATACATAAAACAGATAGAAGCAGGTGGGAAAGTACTCTACATACCTCCTAGAGACCTACCTGCATTTGCACAGACCAATGACATGTTACTCAATGCAGAAGACCGTGTACGTGAAATATCACTCTATCTTTGGTTAAGTTTTAAGTTTCCTGATATCTTCCAGGATAGTGAAAAAGCAATACAGGCACGTGTTAGACTCAACAACTACATTGAAAACTCTCTACGACAAGGGTACTTTACAAAAAAATGCCGCCGCTGTGAGAAAGTGCTCGATTTCTCATACCGTTTTTCAATCTGTGATGAGTGTCATGGACAAAACAGACGTGGAGGTAATTCTTCAGGGTCTAGAGGTGGATATCGTGGTCGTAGGAGAAGATAGTATAATATGGTACAAATGAAATACCAAATAAAAGTATATACATGAAAATATTAAAATTATCTCTTATTCTTTTTTTTACATTTTTCACTATGATACTCGCTCAAGAACAAAATAATACTGTTAACGATCTAGAGGTTATTACTGTTAGAACACTTGAGATCAAGAAATCCAAGAAAAGCAGCTATGATAGGTTTGAAGATCTCTTTTCAGATTATGACGGCACCTGGATGGAAGATATGTTCATCTACTCCGCTGATATATTTATGCCTGATGAGATAATGAGAGCTACCAAGGATGTAATAAAAAACCGTAGGGATAAAGGACACAGTTCCCATGCTGAAGTTTATCCAAAGTCATTAGGTAATGACACCTATAACATCTTTTTGACAACAATGTACTATTATATACAAGATATCTACCAGATCACTGGACAGGTATGGAGTGATGAAGTCTGCACACCTGACACATTTATATACGTTGAAGATAAAGAACCTAAAGAGGTTTTCCTTGATCTGAAAGCAACTGATAAAAATGCAAAGGGTGTGACTGAGAACAACATTGTTTTACCTGTAAATGATAATTTTCCAAATGCTTATTACCCTTATGCTAAAAAGCCTGATGGATGTACTACAGATGGTCTTGAAGATCTTTATAAGCAATCAAATGAAATCTCTGATGATGATGAATGGCTTACTGAAGCATGTAATGAACATGACCGATGTTACTCAACTATAGGAACCACCTCACAAGAATGTAATTCAGAATTTATTGTTAATGCTGTAGATGCTTGTAATGCTATCACTGCTGAGAAAACAGTATTGTCTATGGGATCTAAAAATGCTTTTTGTGGATTCAAGGGTTTTGCCATCTCAACAGGTGCAAATTACTGTGCCAAAAAATATTTTGATAAAGTGCAAAGACAGCAAAAAATCTACATGGAGTGGGTAGAAAGATATGAAAAAGCATATCGTGATGCTAAAGCAAAGCAGTAGAAATCATAACAAACTCTAAAAAATTTAAATATTAATATAAAAAGGCACATGTATGGCACAACAATATAAAGTAACTGCACGAAGCAAACTTCTCCCTTTTCTTTTTGAAAATCTTGATGGATGGTCTAAAAAAAGTGTAAAACAGCGTCTTCAAGGTTCTTCTGTTTTTGTGAATGGACAAGTACAAACCAAACATGACTTTATGCTCAACGTAGAAGACATCGTTGAAATTGGTGTTGTACAGCGCATAGGTCATACCAACAAACAAAATATTACTAAACTTGAGATCATCCACCAGGACAAAGATCTGATAGCCATCAACAAGCCTGCAGGACTACTCTCTGTGGGAACTACAAAAGAGAACAAGCAACATGCCTTAGCCCTGCTTCGCTCTCAACTTTCCAGAGGCAAAAACTCTGTGAAACTTTGGCCTGTACACAGACTCGATAGAGATACTTCTGGCATCTTACTTTTTGCAACTTCCAAAGAAATAAGAGAAGCTGTGATGGACAGATGGCCGGATGCCCAAAAAACATATCTTGCAGTTGTAGAGTCCACACCGAAAGAGAGTAAAGGTACCATAGACCAAGCTCTCAGACTTGATGAAAAAGAGTACCGTATGCATGTAGGTGCTCATCCTAATGCAAAAAAAGCTGTCACTCACTACTCTGTTCAGAAAAGTACAGACACCCGCTCTTTAATCGAAGTCAATATCGAAACAGGCAGGCAACACCAGATACGTGCCCATATGGCATGGCTGGGACACCCTGTTATAGGTGATGAACGTTATGGTACAAAAGGCGGTCGTATGGGACTACATGCCCTTAGATTACACATATATCATCCGATCAAAAAAATACTTTAGAACTTGAAGTAGATGCACCTCGTGATTTTTATAATTTGTTGTCGTAAAATAAATTATCCTTGACTTTTATCAACTTAAAATATATTCAATCAAGCTATAATTTTCTCTAATATATTGCAAGGATTATAGAATGTTAATTAAAAAAGAAGAAATACAGCATGTCTCAAACGATATGATGAATATGCTGCATGAAGAAGAGATAGAGATCATCAATGACTTTCATGATGCAGTTCTGGCAAAAGATATAGAAAAAATTAATGAACTATTTCCAGTAGTTGAGTTTGATGTAGAAGACCATTTTTCTACGGAAGAAGAGATGATGGAACAGAGCCAATTTTATGCTTTACAAATGCATAAAAGTGAGCATGACACGTTAAGAAAAAAACTAAAAAAAGTAAAAGAACATTGGGCTACACATAAAGATCCAAAAGAGGTACAAAAATTTTTAGAAGATGAGTTTAAACATTGGATGGTTTTACACGTTGCAAGATGGGATTCAGAAACTGCTATGCATATAGGTGATACTAATTAGTGATAATACACTTACACACTATGTCTATTCCCTTACCATCAAGCACTAAAATGATATCTTTAGGCAGCTCTTGAAAGTGCTGCCTGGAAAGTATCTAAATGTCTTAGGTTTCTTTTTTTAATATTATCATATACATTTACTACATCACTTGGCATACCTATAGATGCCTGATCGAGGTCTTCGATCTCCGCAGTCTCAATAAATTCACCGACTTCAAGTGCATCATGGAGCGACTTTTTTCCTTTTTCTGTACATGCATCATAAAGTGTTTGCAATACCGGAGATTCAAATTTACCTACATTATCTTCATTTTCTTGTGGTGTCTCAACTCCATAAGTATCACACAGATCTCTTGTACAATTAATATGTCTTTGCTCAGAAAACTGCATTAAAGCAAAAGTCTCTTCGTCCTCATGGATCTTACCTAATGTAATATATACATCTCTGGCTACTTTTTCTCCTTCATAAATGAAAAAAAGCATATTTTTTTGTTCTTCAGTCAATTCTATAGTTGGATTTATATTTATATTCATATCAGTCATCCTTTCTTATCTATTTTTTATTACAATACTATTATAAAAAAGAAGTATGAATTAAGCGTGAAGATAAGAATCATAAATAACAGTTTTAGCTCTGAAATTATTATTTATTTTCTACCTCAGAGTAGGCAACCTTTTACACTTTAATTTGATACAATTAGACATATTTAAGGAGTATGAATGCCAAAAAAACTAATTTTACTTATCGGAGCACCTGGATCAGGTAAATCAACAGATGCTAAAATGATCGCAGAAAAACATTCTGAACAAATAACCAGTTATTCAACAGGAGATCTCATAAAAGAAGAGATAGCAAATGGTACTGGTGTTGGAAGCATTGCTAAAAGTTTTGTTGAAAAAGGTGATCTTGTACCTACACAGATAGTTGTTGAGATGATCGTAGATGCAGTTAAAAAGTCACCTACTGAAGTCGTCATGCTTGACGGTTTCCCAGGAAAAGAGAAACAACTACAGTACTTCTGTGACTACATTTATAATAATGACAAGATCAATGTTGTCTCTGTACTTGAGATCAAAGTAAATGATGCTTTGGCAAAAGAGCGCTGGTTGGCTTCAGGAAGAAGTGAAGAGATCTTTGAACATGAAATGACATCATACAAAGAATCACTTTCGGAAATAGAAGCACATTATGATAATAAACATATATTAAAAGTCATAGACGGAGAGAGAGATCTCGATGTTGTCATCGAAGATATCGATGCATATCTTGAAAGTAAAATTTAATTCCTAAAAAAAAGGTTAGCATCTAAGTTTTATTTGCTAACTTCCTTCTTCATGATGTATATGCCAAGAATATTGGTTCTCTTCATAAATTGTACCTAGTATTATGCATTAATAAATTAAGCTATAATACATTTAATATACAGCGATCATAAGGACACCCCATCAAAGCATTTGAAAAACTCAATTTACACCCGGATATTTTAAAAGCTATAGCACATGAGAAATATGATAATGCTACTGCTATACAGAATAAGGTCATCCCAGCTGCCATGAAAGGTTTGGATATTCTAGGAGCATCTAAGTCTGGTACAGGTAAAACAGCTGCTTATGTACTCCCGCTACTCAACAAACTTCAAAAAGTGGTCAAAAAAGATGAAAAAGTGGTACGTGCACTCATTATTGTGCCTACTATTGAACTTGCTGACCAGGTCTCTCGTACCATAGTTTCATTTTCTAAATACCTGGATATGAGAACCGTTAAAATACAAGGTGGTTCTAAAAAATCAGACCAAATACACCAACTCAAACAGGGTGTAGATATTGTAGTGGCAACACCAGGGCGTCTACAGGACTTCATAGCGGATAAAAAAGTAAACCTTGAGTATGTCAATACCGTTATACTTGATGAAGCAGACACCATGCTAGAGCTTGGTTTTCTTGGTGAGATAAAGTCTATACTTAAAAGCTGTACACATCCAAAGCAGATGATGTGTTTCTCTGCAACCATTTCTCAAAACATTAAAAAACTTGCCAAAGAGTTTTTACGTGACCCTGCTATAGTAGAAATAAGTAACAGACGTGATGTGGTAAATTTCATCAAACACAGAGCATACAAAGTAGATAAAAAACGTAAAGCAGAATTAGCAGCAAAACTTGTAAAAGATATGGGTTCAGAACAGGTTTTAATATTTGTAAACAAGAAAGAATCTGCAAATAAACTTTTTGAGTACTTTAAAAGCCAGGATATTTGGACGACGGTCATCCATGGTGACATTAACAGAGGTGGACGTGCCAGAGCGCTTACACTCTTTAAATCTGGAAAATCTCAAGTACTTATTGCCACAGACATCGCAGCAAGAGGTATAGATATACCAGAACTTCCCCTCGTAATCAACTATGATCTACCTGAAGAGACTGACAGTTTTACTCACAGAGTAGGAAGAACCGGACGTGCAAACCATAAAGGTGCAGTGATCACGCTTCTTACCATACATGACTACAATGCCTTTACTACCATTGAAAAACATCTTAAACTCAACGTTAAACGTGAGATCATGGATGGTTTTGAGATCACAGATAAACAGCCACGCCAAGCACGTCCGCGTAAAAAGTCACTGAGTGAGAAAAAAGGTAAGATAGACTACGATAAAAAACGTAAATATACTTACGCTGCACAAAAGAAAAAAAGACAAGAAACAAAAAAGAAAAAGTAGTAGTATCAAGTCAAGCGCTTGAACGCTTGACTTAGAGATGACTATTTAGATGTTGCAAAGAACTTCCACACTACACCTGCTAAAATAGCTCCAACTATAGGCGCAACCCAGAATACCCATAATTGACCTAGTGCAGCAGTGTCTGCAAAAAGTGCTGCTGCTGTACTTCTAGCAGGGTTTACAGATGTATTTGACACAGGGATGGAGATAAGGTGTATCAATGTTAAACCTAATCCTATAGCAATAGGTGCAAATCCCGCAGGTGCTTTTTCATCTGTTGCACCTAATATGATAAACAAGAACATAAATGTAAACACTACTTCAGCAATAACCACAGACGTAAAATTATATTTACCTGGAGAGAGTTCTCCAAAACCGTTACTTGCAAATCCACCTGCTTCAAAGCCAGCTTGTCCCGATGCTATCATATAAAGTACAAATGCACCTACTGTACCACCTATGACCTGAGCAGCGATGTAAGGCACTAACTCTTTTGTTTCAAACTTCCCGGCAGACCACAGTCCAAAAGATACTGCAGGGTTAAAATGTCCACCAGAAATGTGTCCAACAGCATATGCCATAGTAAGGACCGTTAAACCAAATGCCAAGGAGACACCTACAAAACCGATACCTACGTCAGGAAACCCTGCTGCTAAAACTGCAGCTCCACATCCTCCAAGTACCAACCAAAATGTACCGAAAAATTCAGCACCTAGTTTTTTCCCTAATGTCATATTTATCCTTTATATTTAAATTTCATAACAAATCATTATAACAAATTTACAGAAAACTTTTCAATAAGACTTTTAGTATATAATAGGTCTATGATAAATGAGATCAAAACAAATAACTTTACATTAGTACTATCTGGCGGTGGTGCTTTAGGCATCGCACATTTGGGTGTGCTGCATGACCTAGAGCAACAACACATTAAACCAAAAGAGATCGTCGGTACAAGTATGGGTGGGATCATCGGTGCATGTATGGCCATAGGACTTAAAGAAGAAGAGATATATAAGCATATTAAAAGTTTCTCCTCTGTCTTTAACTGGATAAAGTTCTCCTTCTCGGGTAATGCAGTTGTTGATAATGATAGAATTGCTGAAATATTCTCTGATATTTTTAAAAAAAGAAAAATGGCAGATACTGTAATACCTCTCAAACTGATCGCTACAAACCTTCATAATGGACATAAAAAAGTATTTGACGCATCTGATGATGTCTTGATAAAAGATGCCATTCTGTCTACTATGGCTATACCTGGGGTATTTGATGAGCATATTGTTGATGGTGAGACATATGGTGACGGTTTTCTTTGTGAGAACCTCGGTGTCAATGAGGCTTCTTCTGATACTATTCTGGCAGTAGATGTTATGGGAGAGAACTCTTTTGAAAAATCAATGCCTGACAACTTTTTTAAAACTGCCAATGTGATAGAAATGTTTGAAAAATCAATGAGACTTCTCATTTATAACCAGACTCAAACACATATCAAAAATACAGATAAAAGTATTTACCTTATTGAACCAAGTACGAAAGAATATAAAACCTTTCAGTTCCATAAATATGAAGAGATACGTACCATAGGTTTAGGACAGTTAAAATCAAAATATATTTTATAATATTAAAGAGGATAAGGAATGATTGAAAACGGTTTCAGCTACCTGGCTGTGCTAATGCTTATAGGCTCTGTTATCGTATATATCGAAAAGAAGAGTCAACATAAGCTTTTTGAGTACCTCCCTGCCATTGTCATCATTTACTTTGTGGTGATGTTATTTTCAACTTTTGGTCTATGGGAAAAAACCGAGTCAGTAACAGCAACTTATAAATCTCTCAAATCCAACCTGCTCCCTGCTATGATCTTTCTCATGTTACTCTTGGCAGATATGCGTGAGATCTTTAAACTTGGTAAAAAAATGATCCTTACTTTTTTGCTTGCATCTACAAGTATAGCGCTTGGCTTCATAGGTATGTTCGCCCTCTTTCAAAGTTCATTTGGTCCAGAATCATGGAAACCGTTTGCAGCACTTTCTGGTTCATGGATGGGCGGTACAGCAAACATGGTAGCCATACAGGGAGCACTTAACTTACCTGACTCTGCTATGGGGTATACCCTGCTCATAGACTCCATAGACTATGCCATTTGGGTGATGATACTCTTAGCCTTGGTTCCATTTGCTAAAAAATTTAACCATTGGAGTAAAGCAGACACTTCTCTCATAGATGAAGTAGGTGAAAAGCTGGCTCTCAAAGAAGAAAATAAAAAACCGATGAGTTTTGCATCTTTGTTTCTTTTACTTGGGTCTGCTTTATTTGTCTCTGCCCTAGCCCAATATATAGCTTCATTTTGTCCTACAACATCTTTTTTAACCACAACAACCTGGACAGTCATCATCGCAACTCTCTCAGGGATCATCTTTGCTATGACGCCTCTGGCAAAAATTTCAGGTTCTTCAGAGCTGGCTAACATCATGCTCTACCTCATCGTAGCCCTCATCGCAAGCCGTGCTAACTTTTCAGAACTCACAGAAGCACCACTATACATTCTTGCTGGTTTTGTCATCATTGCTATACATGTAGTAATCATGGTCATCTTCGCTAAACTCTTCAAACTTGATCTTTTCTCTTTAGGTGTAGCATCTCTGGCTAACATAGGTGGTGTTGCTTCAGCACCTATCCTAGCTTCTGCCTATTCCAAAGCACTTATCCCTATAGGTGTACTCATGGCAATGATGGGTTACATCTTAGGGACGTTTGGAGGTTTGATGGTTGGGAAAGTTTTGGAGATGATGGTATAAGAAGTTTTATATCACATTTTCTAGTATGCAATAACGTAAAATAATATGATATGATATGTTACTTAAGGTTAGTAATTCTAACTATTTTACTATAAATAAGGGAATCTCATGCAAAATTATCAAAGTCTTAAAGAGCACTATAGATTCACAGAGAAAGAAGCACAAATATTAAAAGAACTACAACCTCAAATGGAGGAACTAGCAGAAGAGTTTCAAGATGGCTTTTATGATTATATCTGGGGTTTTGGTAAAACTGCACAATTTTTAAAAAATCAAGAGATCATAGTTTATCACCGTGAAAAAATAAAAGAGTGGTTTATAAATTTATTTTCCGGAAAATATGATCTAACTTACTTTACCTACCTTTATAAAATTGGTGAGACACATGTTAAAATAGGACTACCCACTCATTATGTAAACTCTGTATTCACCTATGTCAGAACTTTTATACTTACTGCAATAAAAGATCAATCTCCAAATGATAAAGATCATATAGAAAAGCTAAAAGCTGTTGAAAAGATCGTTGATATGAATTTAGATGTCTTAACAAGTTCTTACAGAGAAGAAGAGTTGAGTAAATATTTATCTTTATCAAAAGTTGAAAAAAATATTTTAACAGGTTTAAAAAAATTCAATTCATACATTAACTACTTGTTGGCAATAGCATTGGTCCTTGTTGCATTTTTTGCGATAGGACTTTTCAGTTATGATATTTATTTACTGTTTTTCTCTGACATAGGTATAGAAAAAGGAATTTTAACTGTTTTGGGTAGTTTACTGGTACTATGGGCAGCGATAGAGTTAATACATGAAGAGATAAACCATCTTCAGGGTAAAGGGTTTGCCATTGGTGCTTTTATCATGCTCGCAATGGCAGCACTCATCAGAAAAGTTTTGATCTATTCATTATCTACCCAAAAAGGAGATGAACTATTAATGATTGCAGCTGTTATTGTTGGTTTATCCATTTCATATTGGCTTGTAAATACAAAAAATAACAATTCACATAACTAACTAGAATTAAAAGAATAAAGGATACGAAACAATGAACCCAACAAACAGAGAGATGCAACTACAAAAATCCTGTCAGCTCTATGCTTATGTACTGGCATTACAAGGTAAAGAAGTTCCAGAAGAGATACAAGAGTGTTCAGTCTCATATGACTACCTTGTAGACTGTGTAGCAGATCTTGCACAAGAACTTAAAGATCTAGATAATGATACATTCGATATGATAGTAAATAATCCACAATCACAAAGATCACGTGATCTTGCGCATTGGTGGAAAATGTACCAAATGTATATACCAGTCCCTAAATAAGAATTTTCTTTTAAAGTATATCTATGAATAATCAAGACCTTTTATGCATTGAAGATGATCAGCAAAGAAAACTCTACTATCGTTTTACTCCTGCAAAATTAGTTTCAAACTTTGTACCATTGGTGGTTATTTTAGATACTGAAGCAACACACTTCGAGTACAAAATGTGGAATGTACTTACACCGCTTGATACTTTTAATTATGAAAAGGGGGACTTATTTCTTAAAGATCTTCTTCAAAAACTTATCCAACAGATCGCTGACCAGTATGAATGTGAAGATCATATTTATCTGTATGGTAACTCTATGGGAGGCTATGGGGCTATTTTACACGGTATTTTATGTAAAGCAAATGCAGTCTTTGCACACACACCTCACATTAGATTAGCAGATATGAACAATACATCATCTAAAGAAAATGATCTACGTAACTTATTAAACTCTCATGATTCTTTTCCTATATTTTATCTGTGTAACAATGAAGATGAAACAGCGTACTTTGTAGATATATGTAAAAAACATGACATAAAAGTTCATCTAGATTTTTGTCCAAAGTCAGAGAATGATAAAACGCATGCCTTGAAAGAGGTTTTAAATATGTTTGAGCGTGTTACTTCTTAATATAAATCTTAGACGACCAACCTCCCCTCACAATCAATCCACAAACTTACTTTATCATACACCATAACTTAAGAAAAAGGATAGATCATGAAACAGTTATTACTTATTACTCTCATTAGCTTCGGTTTAACATTAGGTGCAAATGCAGAAGCTTACAATGATAGAGGCTCTATACAACACATGGAGTCTAAAAAAATCAAAAAGATGGATAGAAAACATTCAAAACATAAAGCGAAAAAAAGACACTTTAAAACACAAAAAGAATTTCAACATAGATCTAAACATCATAGAAATAAAAGTTATGTAAACCATTCAGACTATAGGAATGGATATAACTACCATAGAGAAAGAAATAGAGTTGACTATAACAGACAGAGACAACGAGGCTTTCATCAATGGAAAAGAGGCTGGACTTTAGCATACAGATATGACAGAGCATCTTTTTACGATAGTAAAGGGTATTTTTATGGCTATTTTAACCATCATGGGTACTA
Source organism: Sulfurovum sp. (assembly GCA_965657515.1). Classification (GTDB taxonomy): domain Bacteria; phylum Campylobacterota; class Campylobacteria; order Campylobacterales; family Sulfurovaceae; genus Sulfurovum. The sequence goes on along the minus strand of CBFHPE010000005.1, from coordinate 16,030 downwards.
CTTTGAAGATGTTTTTTACAGATATGACAGATATTACACCTATCAAGACAGGATAAGAGGTAAAGGACTTTTTGATTATCGATACTATATGCCACAAAATAGCAGATATTATGGTTTTGAGTTAAGAATCTAAATTATATAGTATACACTTAGGTCCTGCCACTTGCCGCCTTATCCATAAACAAGTGACAGGACCTAAGAGTATATATACTTTAGATATCACAAGTTTATCTATATAGAAAAAAGAAGATAAGGTCTTTTTTTAAATATTTTTCTTATAAATATGCCTAGTTGTTGTATAATCATGTAAAGATAATAATGTATGTACATTAATAAATACAAAAGAAGTGTTACACAAAATAGTACCTCAATAGTAAATAATGCAATGATTTATTGAATTTTTGATAAAAAACCTTGACCAACATACATTTTTATGCTATAAATAACTAAATAAGACAAAAATTATCTGAATTAAGGATTTACATGGCAAATGAAGGATTAGATAAAGCTGTTTCAGGTGAGTATGCACTCGGCTTTGAGATAGATATCGAAACTGAAACAGTACCACCCGGACTGGATGAAAGCACAATTGCTTTTATCTCTAAGAAAAAAGAAGAACCTGAATGGATGCTTGAGCTTAGACTTAAAGCACTCAAAAAATGGGAAACAATGACTGAACCTAGATGGGGTAAGCTTGACTATGAACCTATAGACTATCAGTCTATCTCATATTATGCTGCACCAAAAGAAGGTATAGACAGTCTAGACGAAGTTGATCCTAAGATCTTGGAAGCCTATGACAAACTGGGTATTTCCCTAGAAGAGCAAAAACAGCTTGCTGGTGTAAAAGTGGCTGTCGATGCTGTTGTTGATTCAGTATCAGTTAAAACAACATATTCTGAAGAACTTGCAGAGCATGGCGTTATCTTCTGTTCTATATCAGAGGCTATCGAGAACCATCCTGAACTTATTAAAAAATATATGTTCTCAGTTGTACCAATGGCAGATAACTTCTTTGCAGCACTTAACTCTGCAGTATTTACAGATGGTACCTTCGTTTACATTCCTAAAGGAGTACGTTGTCCAATGGAACTTAGTACCTATTTTAGGATCAATGCGATGAATACAGGTCAGTTTGAACGTACTCTTATCGTAGCGGATGAAGGTTCGTACGTAAGTTACAACGAAGGATGTTCTGCACCAACTCGTGATGACAACCAACTCCATGCTGCTGTGGTTGAACTAGTAGCCTTAAAAGATGCAGAGATCAAATACTCTACAATTCAAAACTGGTACCCAGGTGATGAGAATGGTAAAGGCGGTATCTATAACTTTGTAACAAAAAGAGGAATCTGTGAAGGTGAAAACTCAAAGATATCATGGACACAGGTAGAGACCGGTTCAGCGATCACATGGAAATACCCGTCATGTATCTTAAAAGGTGACAACTCTGTGGGAGAGTTCTACTCAGTAGCAGTCACTACCCTAGCCCAACAGGCAGATACAGGGACAAAGATGATACACCTTGGTAAGAACACATCTTCTACTATTATCTCAAAAGGTATCTCGGCTATGAAAGGTCAAAATACCTATAGAGGTCATGTGAAGGTAGGTTCAAAGGCGGTTGGATCACGTAACTACTCTGAGTGTGACTCTTTACTTATAGGGTCTCAATGTGGTGCACACACGTTCCCATACTTGGAGTCAAAAGATACACACGGTCAGATAGAACATGAGGCGACCACCTCTAAGATCAGTGATGAACAACTCTTTTACCTCCGTCAAAGAGGTATCAATGAAGAAGATGCCGTGTCGATGATCGTCCACGGTTTCTGTAAACAAGTATTTAGTCAGCTCCCTATGGAGTACGCAGTTGAAGCAAAAGCATTATTAGAATTAACATTAGAAGGAAGTGTAGGATGAGTATTATGAAAATTGAGAATTTACAAGCAAAGATAGGTGATAAGCAGATTTTAAAAGGTTTAAACCTAGAACTGGAACCTGGAAAAGTACATGCTATTATGGGACCAAACGGTGCTGGTAAATCTACCCTTTCTAAAGCATTGGTAGGACACTACGATATAGAAATGATCGATGGAGACATTACCTATAAAGGTAAGAACATTAATGAGATGGAAGCTGAAGAGAGAGCCTTAGATGGTATCTTCCTTTCATTCCAACACCCTGTTGAGATCCCTGGTGTAAACAATGCTTATTTTTTAAGAACTGCTCTCAATGCCAAACGTAAACATGAAGGAAAAGAAGAACTTAACTCTGCTGAGTTCTTACGTCTTATGAGAGACCACTTAGAGATGCTTGGAATGAAATCAGACATGATCAGCCGTTCTCTTAATGAAGGTTTCTCTGGTGGTGAGAAAAAACGTAATGAAATTCTTCAAATGCTTATCCTTGAGCCGGATGTTATCATCCTTGATGAGATCGATTCAGGTTTGGACATCGATGCACTTAGAGCTGTTTCTGAAGGAATCAACAAGATGAAAGACGGAAAACGTTCATTCTTGGTTATTACACATTATAGCCGTATTCTTGATTATATTGAGCCTGACTACATCCATGTACTCAAAGATGGAAAAGTGATCAAGACTGCAGGACCTGAGCTGGTGCCATACTTAGAAGAACACGGATATGATGGAATAGAGGAAGAATAATGAATCTTTCAACACTTAAAAATCAAAACAGACAAGAGCTAAATACACTCTTGGAGATACAAGATAGAGATATCTTAGTAGAACGTTTTGTATCTCTGGGAATGCCGAGTAAAAAGAGTGAAGAGTATCGCTATTTTGATGTCGAAAAACTCTTGGGAAAAGAGTACAAAACACTTACGTATATCCCTAAGTCTCATAGGGTCTCTGAAAAGATAGAGATCGTTGATGGTGTAGTTGTTGCTGGTCCACAAGGTATGCGTATATACTATGAACAGTGTGGTCAGTT
>CBFHPE010000005.1:0-13065 GCA_965657515.1 Sulfurovum sp. | reverse complement strand
GGAACATTTTGATCCTCTCTACTATCTTGGACACATGTTATCACCAGTGGCGATCAAAATTGAACTTGATGGTGATGTTGAAGTTGAGATCGAACATAAATATACACAAAGTAACGCACTGATCAACTACCGTATTGTTCTTTATACTCAAGCTAACAGACATGCAACAATCTATGAAAATTTCATAGAAGAAGATATAGAAGATACTCTTGTTCTCTACGGATATGATATGCATATATCTCAAGATTCATCACTACGTGTGGTCAAGATGCAAAGTATGCAAAACAGCGGTTACAGTATGGTGGCTTCACACAAGATCAATGTAGATAAAAATGCAAACTCTGTTTATAAAAGTTTTGATCTTGGTGGTGATAATGCTCTTCAGCTTATAAAAGTTGATCTGGACGAGCGTGCAAATATCGATGCTGGTCACCTTCTTTACCTAAATAGTCAAGCAAAACGCGGTACTGTAACTCAGATCGTACATAAAGGTGAACACTCTACATCTAACCAGGAAGCTAAGAATATCTTAGATGGTGACTCTAGAGGTATTTTTGATGCACTTATCCGTGTCCAGGAAACTGCTAAATACACTAAAGCACATCAAAACTCTAAAGCGATACTGCTTCACGATAAAGCATATATGGCAGCAAAGCCACAGCTTGAGATCTATATCGATGAGCTTGAAGCAAGTCATGGTGCAACCACTGGACAACTGAGTGAAAAACAGCTTTTCTATCTACAAAGTCGTGGTATTACACGTGTTGAAGCTAGAAAAATGCTTGTTATTGCCTTTGCAAATACCTTGATCGAGACGATCAAAGACAGTAGACACCAAGAACGTGTAAAAAAAGCATTTGAAGATGTATTTTATGCCGGACAAGAAGGATAAAGAATGAATATGGAAGAAACTGTAGCAAGATACAAAGAAGATTTTGAACTCTTCCCTACAAATAATGATAAACTAGAGTATATCTTTGATCTGGGTAAAAAACACACCACGCTTCCAGAAGAAGAGAAAAATGAAGCGACATTTGTACAAGGGTGTGCTTCAGCTGCATGGCTTGTAGGTGAATGTAAAGATGGAAACCTGATCTTACGTGGTGAAGGTACTTCAGAAATGGCAAAAGGAATGCTTACGCTTTTGTTGGACATATTTGGTAATAGACCAGTGGATGAGATACTCTCATTTGATCCTGCAAAACTCCATGACATGGGTGTAGTTGAATTACTATCACCTGTTCGTCAGCAAAGTCTGGAAGCATTTTTAAATATGGTCTATGCCTACGCACAGAAATGTAAAGAACAAGGATGATATCATGAGTGAAACAAAAAGCATTAACGAAAAAATGGCTGAAGAAAAAGCGAAGTTTTTAGCATCTCAACCTACAGATGAAGAGATGACTGAAAAGATCATTGGACACCTTAAAGAGATCTATGACCCTGAATTACCCGTTAACATTTATGATCTGGGACTCATTTATAACATAGATACATGGACAGATGAAGTCTCTATGATGAAAAAATGTAAGATTACCATGACACTCACATCTGCGACCTGTTCTTTCTCACAAGTTATCATCGACTTGGTAAAAAGTATCGTCTCTCGTCAAGAAGGTCTTGAAGAGATAGATGTAGAGATCGTATTTGATCCACCATGGGGTCAAGACTCTATGACAGATGAAGCTAAGTTGGCGATGGGGTTACTCTAAACCCTATCCTCTTATGCTATAATTCCACTTATTAAGACCTAAGGCTCTATACGTGGATACTACATCGATACAAACACAAAAATTCATACTCAAACTCTTCCCTGAGATCATGGTGAAGGGTTCATCTGCAAAACGGCAGATGGTTGGACAGCTCTATAACAATCTTGTTAAACTACTAACCCCTTACCATGAAGATATGTTTGTTAAAAAGTTCAATGACAAGATAGAAGTTGTTACACCCATTGAAGTTGTAGATAAAGTGCGTCGTACCCTACTCGACACTCCGGGTATAGAACAAGTACTTGAAGCACTTCAGTTTAATGATATGGAGACTTTAGATGACATCAAAACACAAGTATGTGAAGTCATAGCGGATACGGTCAAAGACAAAACCTTTGTTGTACGTGCAAAACGTTCAGGGTCACACCCTTTTAGATCAACAGAGATAGAACAAACAGTTGGTGGATATACCCTTGCACACTCAGAGGCCAAAGGTGTTGACCTTCATAATCCTGAAGTAACCATACGTATGGAACTTATCAATAACCAACTCAATATCATCACAAAAAAGTACAAAGGTTTAGCTGGATTCCCCATAGGAACACAGGGAGATGTACTCTCACTTATGTCAGGTGGATTTGACTCTACTGTGGCTTCTTACCTTACTATGAAACGTGGTATAAAAACACACTTTATCTTCTTTAACCTTGGCGGTGCAGCACATGAGATAGGTGTCAAACAGGTTGCACTCTATTTATGGCAGAAATTTGGTGCTTCCCATCGTGTAAAATTCATCTCCGTACCTTTTGATGCTGTGGTTGAAGAGATCTTCCGTTCAACTGCAGATACATATATGGGTGTAACACTGAAACGTCTTATGCTTATAGCTTCAGAACAAGTTGCCAATGACCTTGAGATAGATGCACTTGTAACGGGTGAAAGTGTTGCACAGGTAAGCTCTCAGACCTTACGAAATCTAGCACTCATAGACCAAGTAACCAATAAACTTGTCATTAGACCGCTTGCCACGATGAACAAGCCTGAGATCATAGATATAGCATCACACATAGGTACACGTTACTTTGCAGAAAATATGCCTGAATACTGTGGTGTCATCTCCAAAAATCCTATAATACATGGTTCATACAAACGTATGGAAAAAGAAGCACAACGATTTGATTATGAAGTACTCAATAAAGCAGTGGCAGAAGCACAACACATCTATGTGGATGAGATCATAGATGATGTGACCAATACAGCACCTGTAGAAGTTGTTAAAGAATTATCTGATGAGATGATAGTGATAGATATACGTCCAGAAGATGATTGTATAGAAACATCTTGTAAAAGTATTAAAATACCGTTCCATAAGCTTAAAACAGAGTTTAAAAAGTTAGACAAAGAAAAAGAATATCTATTGTATTGTGAAAAAGGGATCATGAGTCAACTTCATGCACAATACTTACGAGACGCAGAAAATGTAGAGAATGTCAGGGTTTATAGACCCTAGTCAATCTCATTTTTATAATGCAGCCCAGTTAATTACATCATATTTTATTATAATTATTATAATTTAACATTCACTTAACATTTTCATAATATACTTTAAGGATAAAAATTATCCATAAAGGAAACTACTATGACACCCAAAAAATTACTCTCTACTTCATTGTTACTCTCATCACTCTTATTTGCAACATCTACACAAAATAATATAACAGATGATGCACTTCTGAAAAAGGCAAAGCAAAGTGGTATGATGAGTATACCTAATGATAAAACTAAACTCCAACAATTAATTGACCCTAGTGGCACTATGATCACTCCTAAAAGAGTTGAGTTGGGTAAAAAACTCTATTTTGAGCCACGTCTCTCTAAGAGTGGTATCATCTCATGTAACACATGTCATAATTTAGGTCTTGGAGGAGCTGATGGAGTGGCAGCAGCAGTTGGACACAAGTGGATAGCAAACCCACATCACCTAAACTCTCCAACTGTCTATAATGCAGTTTTTTTTGACAGTCAGTTTTGGGATGGTAGAAGCCATAACTTAGAAGATCAAGCACAAGGTCCTATGCAGGCAGCACCAGAGATGGCATCACCAAAATCATTGGTGATAGAAAGGATAAACTCTATTCCGGCATATGTTGATGCATTTAAAAAAGCATACCACAATGATATAAAGATTGATTTTGAGACGATCACTGCAACTATAGGCATCTTTGAAAGAACATTGGTCACACCCTCAACATATGATGACTATATGAATGGTAAAAAAGACGCACTTACAAAAGCTCAAAAAGTTGGTTTAAATACATTTATTGATAAAGGATGTGCAAACTGTCATAACGGCATAGCACTTGGTGGCACAATGCAACCATTTGAGATAGCAGCTAAATATAAATTCTCTAACCTAGGTGATTTTAAAGGTGATGACAAAGGTATGGTAAAAACACCAACATTAAGAAACATCACAGAAACTGCACCTTACTATCATAATGGTGGAATATGGAGTCTAGCTGAAGCTGTAAAAGAGATGGGAAGTACACAACTAGGTATTGAGATCACCGATAAAGAAGCTTCTGAAATTATTGATTTTCTTGGTGCACTTAAAGGTAGAAAGCCTGAGGTCATCTATCCACAACTTCCGGAAAGTACACTTGAAACGCCTCAACCTGACTTCAATTAATGACTTTAAAGCCTCAAATACAAGAGGCTTTAAAAATTATTTTAAATAGTTTTTTTCTATTTCGTCCGCATCTATCGGGTAACTGTAATAATATCCCTGTATATATTCACATCCATTTTCAAAAAGTATATCTTTTTGTTCTGCAGTTTCTACACCTTCTGCAATGATATTTAAACCTAAACTTCTTGAAAGCGCAATGATCGCTTTTACGATCTCTAGATCTTCCTGATCTTCGGGTAAACCATGAATAAATGATTGATCGATCTTTACTTTATGCACAGGTAAGCGTTTCAAATATGCTAATGATGAGTAACCTGTACCAAAATCATCTATGGAAATAACTACACCCATGTCACTGATCTGTTGAAGTTTTATAATGGATTCTTCTGGCTTTTTCATGACCTGACTTTCAGTGATCTCTAGTTCAAGCCATTCTGGATTAAATTTGAGCGTTTTCATTATCTTTGACAAATCATATACAAAATTATCGCTTTGTAATTCTCTCATAGAAAGGTTCAATGATAATACACCTGGTTTGAAACCTTTTCTATACCAATCAACCATCTGTTTCATTGCCGTTTCCATCACCCATTTATCTATCTCAACGATCATGCCAGAATCTTCTGCTATATCTATGAATTCGGCAGGATAGATGAAACCTTTTTCCGGATGATTCCAGCGTATTAAGGCTTCCACTCCTATAAGATCTTCAGATTTTACATCTATCTGAGGCTGATAATAAAGGACAAACTCATTCTTTGCTAAAGCCTGACGTAAATGTGTTTGCATATCAAAACGTTCAAGCGCATACTCTGTCATCTCCACTGAATAAAACTGGATATTATTACGTCCCTCTTCTTTTGCTTTGTACATTGCCGCATCCGCATACTTAAGTAAACTTTCTGTATCTTTACTATCTTGTGGATAAGAACTTATACCGATACTACAAGTGATATAAAATGTATGCCCATCTATGCGTATCTCTTTTTTTAAGACATTTTGTATTTTTTCTGCCAAAAATGAAGCATTATGTACTTTTACCAAATTTTCAACGATGATCGTAAATTCATCCCCGCCTAATCGGGCTAAAGTATCATCCTCACGAATTTGGGAACTAAATCGTTTACTTACTTCTATGAGTAGTTTGTCCCCTATATGATGTCCCAAGGAGTCATTTATCTCTTTAAAATGATCAAGGTCAATAAAAAGTATAGCCATATTTTGGTTGTACCTATGTGCATGTTTTAGAGCATATTTTAAGCGTTCTTGAAAAAGAGCACGGTTTGGCAAACCAGTCAATGGGTCATGATAAGCTTGTTCATGAAGGACCTCTTTTTGTTTTTGTATCTTTTGTGTTTTTTTACGAATATCTTTTTTAAGTTTATGGGTATACTCTTCATCTTTCTGACGCATTTTTTGAAAGAACACAAAAAACATAATGAGAAAAAGAACATAAAGAAAAATAGTCACTAAAAGATTTTCCAAAAAGTCTGTATAAAGTGCTGAAAAAATATCTCTTTTTTTAATTTCAATGTTTAACAGTCCTCGAAGATCACCAAGTTCATAATCGTAAGCAGTCGCATATTTTTCACGTATACTTGGTATGGTATCTTCACGTTTACCATGGCACCCTAAACAAGACTTTTTAATATACATAGGTTTTGTATAGTAAAATGCACTCTCTTTTTGTGTAAAATTATCTGATGCGCTGGGGTTTTCTTTAAAATATTTGATCTCATTTAACTCAAAATCATTTGCCATATTATCAATATTTCGAGGTCGGTCTGAGACAGTTCTGACGATGACCTCACCATTCACATTTTGAGAAAAACGTTTACTGATCTCAGAAATGGTCTTCACTGGTAGTAAATTGAGCGTCTTATCATCTACAGCGATATGATTATCTAAAAATACATCCTGGTAAGTTTGACGGAAAGCTGAAACAAATTCTGCAAGTGATTGACTTTCATTTAGAAGTATAACTCTTTCTGTATTTTTAAGTTCATTGAACTGTACGTAGGTTTTGTATCCTATAAATAGAAATAATAGCAGTGAGAAGAGTACAAAAAACTTCATTTTATTCATATGAAACACCTCACATATTAAATATTATATCATTATATTGTAATATTAAAAAAATGATATATTTTTTCATTTAATTCTTACAAATGAGTCATATATGCGTCGTATGTCGTGTAAATATAATCAATACTTTATAAAAAGATAACAAATTAGTATAATAATTAGGTTTTTACTTAAAATTCTGCTATAATCGCGATACTTTTCTGCAAGAGAGTATCAAACTCCTTATAAAATTTTCCACAATTAACGTGTGATAGTTTGGTATCAAGTTGCATAAAACAGGGTGCACCTCATTTCGCTTTAGCGACGGGGGCTATCGGCATGTAGTGTCAGATAATATGCTTGTAACTTTAGAACCGTTCTATCGCCAAGACCTTACCACCCCACACAATAAAAACATAAAGAAAACAATATATGAAATTTACTGATTTTAACCTCAAAGATACTATTCAAGCTGCTGTAACAGAAGCTGGATTTACAGAGCCTTCACCGGTACAAAAAGATTCTATACCACTTATACTTGAAGGTCACGATATCATCGCTCAGGCACAACCAGGTACTGGTAAAACTGCTGCCTTCGGACTTCCTGCCATGTCTATGATGAAAGCAGATGGTTCAGTAGAAGGACTTGTGATCGTTCCTACACGTGAGCTTGCTATGCAAGTCTCTGACGAACTTTTTCGTTTTGGTAAAAATGCAGGGCTAAAAACTGCAACTGTTTACGGTGGTACACCATATGGTAAACAGATCGACCGTATCAAACAAGCTTCTATCGTAGTGGCAACACCTGGACGTCTGCAAGATCTTCTAATGTCTGGAAAGATCAAGATCAAGCCAAATTTTGTTATCTTGGATGAAGCAGATGAAATGCTTGATATGGGTTTCCTGGACGAAATTAAAAACATCTTTACATTCCTTCCAAAAGAACGTCAAACATTGATGTTCTCTGCAACAATGCCAAATGCCATTCGTAAACTTGCTGAACAGATCCTCATAAGCCCTAAAACAGTCTCTATCACAAAGTCTGAAAAGACAAATACTAAGATCACACAATTTTACTACGTGGTACAAGAGAAAGAAAGAGATGATGCTTTAGTAAGACTTATTGATTATAAAAACCCAGAAAAATGTATCATTTTCTGTCGTATGAAAAAAGAAGTTGATAGACTCGTTGCGCATATGACTGCACAAGGATTTAAAGTTTCAGGACTTCACGGTGACATGGAGCAAAAGCAAAGAGAAGTAACGATCCGTGCCTTTAAGCAAGGTGGTATCGATATTTTCATCGCTACCGACGTTGCTGCACGTGGTCTAGATGTCAATGATGTTACACACGTATTTAACTACCATATTCCTTTTGACTCTGAATCTTATGTTCACCGTATCGGCCGTACCGGTCGTGGTGGTAAAACTGGTGAAGCTATCACTTTGGTGAGTCCAAATGAACTTAGAACTATCAAACGTATTGAAAAAGATGTTGGTACTAAGCTGACAACGCAAGTCATCCCTACACGCATGGAAGTACAAAACAACCGTGCAGATGCTCTTATCGCTAAAATCTCTCAGACAAAAGTAACAGAAAATGCTATCAACCTTGTCAAGACACTACAACATGATCTTGATATCGTTACTATAGCTCACCTACTTGCTTCACTTGTACAGGAAGAGAACTTTGTAAAAGGAAAAGACAATATCGGTCTTGGTCTTGAAGAGATCGAGCTTCTTATAGAAAGAGCTATGCAGAACAGAGGCGGTGGAGGCGGTGGTAGAAACCGTGGACGTGGTGGATATCGTGGCAACAGAAGCGGCGGTGGAGGCGGTGGTAGAAACCGTCATGGACGTAATGGACGTTCAGGTGGCAACCGTGACAGTCGTAATGGTGGTCGTGGAAGTAGAAACAGCTAATACATATCGTAATTTATATCATTTGTGATATAATTATTTCTATCAAAAATAAGGATAATAGATGACAAAAATGAACTTTAAAATATTAGTATTGGCTCTTCTGGTTGGGTTTAGTACATTTAGTATGGCTAAATCTGCAGCATCGATAGATCGTGATGCGAATAAAGCAATCAATCAATTTATCGATGAAGTAAAAGGCGGGGATCCTTTTTTAGTAAAAGCAAAAGCTTTTTTGGTATTTCCAAGTGTGAAAGAAGCAGGTTTCTTCTTAGGTGGAAAATACGCTGAAGGTGTACTTAGAGCTAAAAGAAAAACTTTAGGTTATTATGAAATGACTGCAGCATCAGTTGGTCTTCAAATGGGTGCACAAGAATATGCTATGATCATCGCATTTACTTCTGATGCGGCACTTGATAAGTTTCTTATCGATGATGATGAATGGGAAACAGATGTAGATGGTAAGATCGCGATTGCAGAGTGGAACTCAAAAGAAGAGCTCGATGATGTTAACTTTAATGACGATATGATCGCTTTTGTTTTTGATTCTAAAGGTCTCATGGGTAGCTTCACAATGGAAGGTACAAAATTTAAGAGAGTTAAAAAATAATCCTCTGCTAACCTAACATGAGCATCTCATTTTGCTCATGTTCTTTCTACACAAACTTTTCCCCCTACAATTTTTATTGTGCTATATCAATGTTACTTCTATAAAATTTTGTTATGATTACTTTAAAACGAGGTATCAATGAAATTTACAAAATTTTCTGATGATAGTAATAAAAACTATTTTCTCTCACAGCCACATCAGCCTTTTTTTATTTTAGCTTTCGTAAATGCTATCGTAACTATGCTCGTCTTTCTACTTGTATATAAAGGTAGTCTTTTTCTTTCTATATCACCAAATAATTTTCATTTTTATGGCTTAACCTATCTTGTATTCACACCTGCATTCTTAGGTTTTTTGTTTACTACATTTCCTAGGTTTGCATCTACGGAGACTATAGAGAAGAAGAATTATATGCGTGTATTTACACTTCTTTATCTGGGGGCTATTTTATTTCTTTTAGGGAGTATAGTAAGTCCATTTCTTTCGGGTATAGCGTTATTCCTTGTGTTTGCTGCACATCTTATCGGGTTTTTTATATTAAATAATATATTTACCACAACGGCCATGGAAGACAAACATGATATCTTTTGGATACTGCTTACCATGGGTTTTGGTGTTGTATCTCATTTCTTATATATCATTGCACAACTTTTCTATATGCCAATAATGGCTCTTGCTACTGAAATAGCTATCTATCTTTATCTATTTTTACTTACATTTGCTGTGGCCCAGCGTATGGTACCTTTCTTCTCTCACTGTATGGTAGAGAAAGATCAAAGGCTTTTGAAAAACGTTTTTATACTTCTGTCATTTCACATACTTCTTGAACAAACGTATACCAACAGTTCGTTTTTTGTTGACTTTGCTTTAGCATATCTCATAGGGAAAGAACTGCTTAGTTGGAAACTTCCATTCCCAAATCCAAACCCCCTCCTTTGGATACTTCACATAGCACTTTATTGGGTGCCCGTTTCTTTTTTCCTGGGAGGATTAACAAACTTTATATCACTTATCTCAGATATTCATTTTCTGGCTTTAGATACACATAGTTTGATCTTGGGTCTTGTCTTTACCATACTTATAGGTTTTGGGACACGTGTGACCCTTGGACACTCTGGAAATATGATGCAGGCTGACTTATGGATCAAATGGCTGTTCATTTGGACACAGGTTGTTGTTGTCATACGTGTATTCGCTTCATTAGCGGCAGCCTTTGGATGGAACATTATGATCATCTTTGACATCTCAGCCACCGTGTGGATCATCATGTTCATTGCCTGGGGGATCAGGTTCTTTCCTGTCTTGATCGATGGAAAAAAATTATCTTAAGGTACTACCATAATAATTCGCTATAATGCGATTATATTAGATATCCCAGGACAAGGTCCACTATGAATAAGAAAATGCCACCATCCTCTTTTACTGAAAAAGACTTTCTCCCTACTACCCGTAAAGAGATGCAAGCACGTGGATGGGAACAGTGTGATGTCATACTTGTAAGTGGTGATGCCTATATAGACTCTCCTTTCATCGGTGTAGCAACTGTAGGACGTATGCTTGAAAAACTAGGATATAAAGTAGGTATCATCGGTCAACCGGATGTTAAAAGTGACAAAGACATTAAACGTTTAGGTGAACCTCGTCTTTACTGGGGCGTAAGCGGTGGAAGCATTGACTCTATGGTTGCAAACTATACTGCTACCAAAAAATTCAGAAACTCTGATGACTACACACCTGGTGGTAAGAACAACAAACGCCCCGACCGTGCTGTACTTGTCTACACAAACCTCATACGCCAAAACTTTAAAAATACCGTACCTGTTGTACTAGGTGGTATAGAAGCAAGCTTAAGACGTGTGACACACTACGACTACTGGTCAAACAAACTGAGAAAACCTGTACTCTTTGACTCTAAAGCTGACATACTTGTTTATGGAATGGGAGAGATGGCTGTACGAGAACTTACCCATGCCCTGGATATGGGTAAAGAGTGGAGAGATATCCGTGGGCTATGTTATATAGACAAAGAACCAAAAGAAGAGTATCATCAACTCCCTTCTCATAAAGCATGTTTAGATGATAAAGAACAATACATCGACCTCTTTGACCTTTTTTATGATAATAATGATCCTATAGCCGCTAAAGGACTCTGTCAACAGGTAGATAACCGTTACTCTATCCAGAATCCTCCATGTGATTATCTGAGTGAACCAGAGATGGATGAGATGTCAGCATTACCTTTCACCAGAGAACTGCATCCTTATCACAGACATGAAGGTAAAGTAAAATGTCTGGAGACCATCAAGTTCTCTATCATGACACACCACGGATGTTGGGGAGAATGTAACTTCTGTGCCATTGGTGTTCACCAGGGGCGTACCATACGAACCAGGTCTGAACAGTCTATCGTGAAAGAGGCACATCAATTTAAAGAGTATAAAGACTTTAAAGGTATTATCTCTGACCTTGGTGGTCCTACGGCAAACATGTATGGCTATGAGTGTAACAAAAAACTTAAACTGGGTACCTGTGACCACCAACGCTGTGTAGACTCCAAACATCTCTGTTCTTCTATGAAACCAGACCATACACGTGTTATAGGGATGATGAAACAGGTAAGGAACATACCGGGTATCCGCAAAGCATTTGTGGCTTCAGGCATACGTTATGACCTTATAAATGAAGACAAACGTAAAGGATACTCATACCTGCGTGAACTTGTGCAGCATCATATCTCAGGACAGATGAAAGTAGCACCGGAACATACTGAACAACGTGTACTTGATCTGATGGGGAAACCTGGGAAACAGACCCTAGTGGACTTTAAAAAGCTCTATGACAAACTTAACAGAGAGATGGGTAAAAAACAGTATCTTACCTACTACCTCATAGCTGCACACCCAGGATGTGAAGAGTCTGATATGCATAAACTCAAGAACTTCACCTCTAATGTACTAAAAATGAACCCTGAACAAGCACAGGTATTTACCCCTACTCCTGGTACCTACTCAGCTGTTATGTACTACACGGAGATGGATCCTGAAACACGTAAAAAGATATTTGTAGAGAAAGATACCTTTAGAAAAGAGAAACAAAAAGCCATCGTACAAGCCAAAGATAATTTTAAAAGTGGATTTGCAAGTTAATGCCGGCTCAAGCTATCTATATTACCGATCTTGATCATACATTTTTACGAACAGATCAGACAGTCAGTGATTTTTCAACCAAGGTATGGAATGACAGAAGCAAAGAGAACATTCTCTCTGTAGCTACAGCAAGAAGTTTTCAAAAGACACACGATTTTTTAGACAAGCTCCATCTTAATGCACCTATGATACTTCTAGATGGCACCATGATCGTAACACCTGAGAAAAAACTCATAGATATTAAGCTAGTCAACAAAGCACTTGGAGATGCCATAATCGATGAAGGTAAAAAGTTTGACATCTACCCTTTTGTTATCGCGTTGAAAGACAACACAACTTTAGAAGAAGCCTTCCTTTTCCCTACTACACTAAACGTACACCAACATGGTGTACTGGAAAACTATCGTAATGACCCACGCATGGTCAAATGTACCGATATCAGAGCGATGGATATGAACCTAAAACTGGTTTACTTTGGAGACCACAATACCCTAGCCCCACTCACAGCCCACCTAGAAAAAACATTTGGTAAAGAGCTTGAATACAAACTCTCACCCGAAAAGTATTCAGATGGTTGGTTTCTTACTATTCTCCACCCAGAAGGAGATAAGGCCCATGCACTTAGCAAGGTAATGGAGTATTTGGAGCGGAATACAAAAGATGTGACAGTATTTGGTGACTCTGTCAATGATATAGGTATGTTTAAACTTGCGGGGACTTCTGTGGCTGTCTCAAATGCTTTAAATGAGGTAAAAGAGGTAGCAGATGTGGTTCTACCTCATTCAAATGATGAAGATGCTGTTGCAAAATACTTAAAAGCTATCTCCTAGCTTCCTAATAATGATTTTAGGTGATCAAAGCCTGTCCGTTCTACTTTTGGTGCCTCTTCACTTTTTATTTTTTCTACTGGGTTTGCAGAATCTT
>CBFHPE010000004.1:0-37629 GCA_965657515.1 Sulfurovum sp. | reverse complement strand
CACTTCCTATGATGAGAACTTTAGAGGGCAAAACACCCGTTGCTCCACCTATAAGTACACCCATACCATTGTTATGAGCTGAGAGAAACTGACTAGCTACCATTGGAGCAACCCTACCTGCTATCTGACTCATAGGCTCAAGCAGAGGTACTCTTTTACCTTCCTGTACTGTTTCATAAGCGATGGCAGTTACTTTTCTCTCTCTAAGCACTTCTGTTAATGCTTTTAGGGGAGCAAGATGCAGATAGGTAAAGAGTATCTGTCCGGCTCTTAAAAGATCATACTCTGAAGGTTGTGGTTCTTTGACCTTCAAGATCATTTCACAAGTATCAAATATCTCTTGGGGACTTTGTAGTATCGTTGCGCCAGCATCTAGATAATCATCATCTGAAAAACCGCTTTTAACTCCAGCTGCCTTCTCTATGAACACTTCATGTCCGCTTTGTACAAGTATTCTTACACCCGAAGGGATCATCCCTACCCTATACTCTTTAATCTTTATCTCTTTTGGAACACCGATCTTCATCAAATTCCCTCCTATGGTAAAGTTATAGTGAAGATTATAGTCACTTACTTTTTTCCAATACCCTTCATAAACTCATTCAGGTCTGTTGGAAATGGGAAAACCACTGTATTTGTCTTATCACTGGAAATATCACTCAGTGTCTGTAAATATCGTAACTGAATACCCTGAGGATTCTGACTCAAGATATTGGCTGCTTCGAGAAGATTTTTACTTGCTTCCAGTTCTCCTTTAGAGTTGATCACTTTGGCACGGCGTTCACGTTCAGCTTCTGCTTGTTTTGCGATAGCACGTACCATACTCTCATCAAGGTCAATATGCTTTATCTCTACATTAGAGATCTTGATCCCCCATGTATCTGTTTGTTTGTCAAGTATTGTCTGAATATCGGAGTTCAGCTTTTCACGTTCAGCCAGCATCTCATCAAGTTCATGTCCACCTAAAACAGACCGTAAAGTTGTCTGGGAAAGTTGACTTGTAGCATCATAGAAGTTCTCTACCTGTATGATCGCTTTTTCAGGATCTATGACACGAAAATAGACAACAGCATTCACATGGACAGAGACATTATCATGTGAGATGACATCTTGTGTAGGAACATCCAAAACAATGATACGAAGATCTACCCTTACCATCTTTTGAATACCCGGAATCAAAATAATAAGCCCTGGACCTTTTACTCCTGTAAAACGACCAAGGGTAAAGATAACCCCACGTTCATATTCACGTAAGATACGTATGGCAGCTGCCAAGATAAAAAGCACTATTATCACTATATACAATGTTGTCATTGGTATTACTGGTACCATCATTTACTCCTTCATTGGATTTACCTGTAGCACAAGCCCTGATAGACTCTCTACACGTACATGTTGACCGACTTTCAATGTACTGTCAGACGTTGCATACCATATCTCACCATGACAGCGGACTCTATAGCCTTCTTTAGTCAATTCCAGTACTTCGGCTACGGCACCGACCATTTCATCAATACCTGTTTTAACTTTTACAGATCTCGAGTGCAAAAGAAATCGTAAAACAAATATAAAAAAACCTAAACTAACCAGAGAAAATGCGATGATAAGAGGAATGGATACTCCACTGCCAAGGGTATCTGAATCAAACAATAGAAATGATCCAAAAGCAAAAGCAATCACCCCTCCAATACCCAAAATACCAAACCCGGCAATCAACACTTCTGCAACCATAAAAGCAATACCTAAAATGATCAATAACAATCCCGCATAATTAAAAGGCAGCATATTCAATGCGTAAAGTGCGATCACTCCGGAGATCACCCCGATCACTCCAGGGAATAACCCTCCCGGATTCATCAATTCAAAGAAGATACCGTAAAAAGCTATTAAGAGTAATATATATGCAATGTTAGGATTGGTGATAATAGATAAAACCTTTGTTTTCCAATCCGCTTCAAAACTCTTTATCACAGATCCTTTTGTTCCAAGTAGCACACTTTTTCCTGAAACAGTTACAGTACGTCCTTCAAGTTTAGTCAATAATTCACTGCTATCCTCAGCTATCAGGTCGATCACACCATAACGCAGAGCATCTTTGGCTGAAATACTTTTCCCTTCTTTCACAGCATCCAAAGCCCATGAGATATTACGATCATTCAATTCAGCCAAACTTTTTATGTATGCCATAGCATCATTGATCAATTTTTTTTCAAGAGCTGTAGGAGCGCTACTGTTCATATCTGGTATTTTAGGTGTAGGCATCATATTGACAGGAGTAGCAGCACCAAGATTTGTTCCAGGAGCCATAGCTGCCACATGTGAGGCATAAAGAAGATAAGTACCCGCACTTGCAGCGCGTGCACCTTTTGGAGAGACATAGATAACTACAGGGATCGTGCTGTTCGTGATCTCCTGGATCATCTCCCTCATAGACTTGGAAAGACCACCCGGTGTATCTAACTCAATCAATAGCATATGGGCATTATTATCTAAAGCGACTGACATGCCCTCTTTAAGATAATAACTACTCGCAGGTCCAATGGTACCTTTTATTTCTAATTTTATGATCGTAGAAGTAGTAGCAAAAAGTGGAAAAACCAATAAAAGCGATAACCAAAGTAATCGTTTCATTTTTCACTATACTCCTTTTATAAAAATATCTTATGCCTATGATAGCCAATAAAAAGAATTAATGTCAAGTTTTATAATTCTTTGGTTTATTGTATTTTCACACATTTTTCTACAATTACATATTGTGTTATACTATAATTATATACAGTCACTAAAATGTATAGGAAGGAGGCTATTTCATGGCTAGAATCATCATGGATGCAAATGAAGCGGTTGCCCGGATCGCACATAAAACAAATGAAGTAATCGCCATCTATCCTATCACGCCTGCATCTGCCATGGGAGAGTATGCCGATACTTACTCTGTAGATGAAAGAAAAAACATTTTTGGTACTGTACCCAAAGTCATAGAGATGCAAAGTGAGGGAGGTGCCGCAGGTACGATACACGGTGCACTTCAGAGCGGCTCTTTAAGTACAACTTTTACAGCTTCCCAAGGTCTTTTACTAATGCTCCCAAATATGCTTAAAATCGCAGGAGAGTTAACCCCAACGGTCTTTCACGTTGCAGCGCGTTCTCTTGCTGCTCAGGGCCTTTCCATCTTTGGAGACCACAGTGATGTGATGCAGGTACGTCAAAGCGGTTTTGCTATGCTTGCCTCCTGTGATGCACAGGAAGCACAAGATTTTGCCCTCATTGCACAAGCTGCAACACTTGAGGGCAGAATCCCAATACTCCACTTTTTTGATGGTTTTCGTACCTCACACGAATTAATGGATGTGGAAACTTTAGATGATGATATTATCCATAGTATGATCGATATTGATGCTATTAACACCCATAAACATCGTGCTCTTGACCCAGAGCATCCTGTGATACGAGGTACATCACAAAATCCTGATTTCTATTTTCAAGGACGTGAAAGTGTCAATCATTATTATGATGAACTTCCAAAGATCGTGCAACGCAAGATGGATGCTTTTGCCAAGTTAACAGGTCGACATTACCAACTCTTTGAATATCATGGATGTGATAAGCCTGAAAAACTCATCGTAATCATAGCAAGTGCTGCTAAAACAGTAAAAGAGAGTGTAGATGCACTCAATAAAATGGATGAGCGTACAGCTGTGGTGACAGTCAGACTATACAGACCTTTTGACAGTGAGCTTTTTTTAGCCACTGTTCCAACATCTGTTACTAAAGTAGCAGTACTTGACCGTACCAAAGAGCTAGGTAGTTCAGGAGAACCACTCTACTTAGATGTATTGCAGGCATTTTCTCAGGCTAAGATGCAAAACAATAGAGACGAACTTCCTAGTATCATCGGTGGTCGTTACGGTCTTTCATCTAAAGAGTTTACCCCTGCAATGGTCAAAGCGATCGTTGATGAATTAGATAAACCTAAACCCAAAAATCCTTTTACCATAGGTATCATAGATGATATTACCCATCTCTCTCTCGATTTTGACACTTCCTTCACCTTGGATAAGCCAGACACCACACAGGCACTTTTCTTTGGCTTGGGAGCAGACGGTACTGTAGGAGCAAACAAAAACTCCATAAAGATCATAGGCGAAAACCCTGATCTACATGTGCAAGGATATTTTGTTTATGACTCTAAGAAATCAGGTTCTATGACCATTTCACATCTGCGATTTAGTACAAAACCGATTGAGTCGACCTACCTGATAGAAAAAGCAGATTTTATTGGCATACATCAATTTGTCTTTTTAAAAAAATATGAGATCCTCGAACATGCTGCACAAGGTGCTACACTGCTTATAAACACTCCTTATGGGATGAAAGAGACTTGGGATGCGTTCCCCAAAAGTGTTCAGGAACAGATCATAGACAAAGAACTCAAGGTCTTTGGTATCAATGCCTATGAGGTTGCCAAAAGCTGCCATCTTGGAAGACGCATCAATACAGTAATGCAAACAGCTTTTTTTCAACTCACGAACATACTTGATACCTATGAAGCGATGTCAAAGATCAAAATATCTATTCAAAAAAGTTATCAAACAAAAGGCGAGATACTCATAAAACAGAACTATTGTGCTGTTGATCATGCACTCTCAGCTTTACATGAGATCCTTGTAGAAGAGTATGCAACTTCTGAGATAGAGATAGATACTCCGCTAAAATTAAACAAAGAAGATGTTTTTTTAGAAAATGTGACTTCAAAACTGGTAGCTATGCAAGGTGATAGCATACCGGTCAGTGCAGTGCCTGCTGATGGGACATGGCCAACTGCCACCACACAGTATGAAAAACGAAGTATCTCTCTTGAAGCACCCTTTTGGAATCCTGATATCTGTATACAGTGTAACAACTGTGTTGAAGTCTGTCCACATGCTGTGATACGTTCAAAAATACTTGATGATTCAGTATTGGAAAAGGCACCTGAATCCTTTCATATGCTTAAAGCAAAAGGTAAGAACTTTTCTGACAATGAACATTTTACTATACAGGTCTCAGTAGAAGATTGTACCGGATGTACTTTGTGTGTAGAAGAGTGTCCTGCAACAGACAAAGAGGACCCCAACATAAAAGCGATCAATATGGAAGCCATAGAACCAAAACAGGAAGTAGCTGTAGAAAATTGGGGTTTTTTCATGCAGATACCTGACTATGATAGAACTAAGATCGATCGAACTAAAACCAAAGATGCACAGTTCTTAAGACCACTCTTTGAGTTTTCAGGGGCATGTCCGGGATGTGGTGAGACACCGTATCTTAAACTGCTCACACAGCTTTTTGGAGACAGACTGCTCATCGCCAATGCAACAGGATGTTCTTCCATTTATGGCGGTAACTTACCAACCACACCTTGGAGTGTAGATGAAAATGGCAGAGGGCCTGCATGGTCAAATTCTCTCTTTGAGGACAATGCAGAGTTTGGACTGGGTTTCAGAGCAACTGCAGATCAACAAAAAGCGTTTGCCATAGAACTTCTGCATAAACTCAAACCTGAGTTAGGTGAAGCGTTAGTAGAAAAGACGATCACTTCAGATCAAAAAAGTGAAGAGGAGATCCGTCTACAAAGAGAAAGAGTTGAAAAAATACGTGCCAAACTTCCTGCCATACAAGGAGATGATGCCAAACTGCTTGAAGGTGTTCTCACCTACGTTATAGATAAATCAATCTGGGCCATAGGTGGTGATGGATGGGCTTATGACATAGGTTATGGCGGGCTTGACCATGTACTTGCCACTGGGATGAATGTCAACATACTTGTACTTGATACCGGAGTCTATTCGAACACAGGAGGACAAACCTCAAAAGCAACCCCTATCGGTGCAGTTGCAAAATTCTCTGCGGAGGGTAAAAAGATCGTACAGAAAGATCTTGCACTCCATGCATTAGACTATGATCATGTCTATGTAGCAAGAGTAGCCATGGGAGCCAACAACAAACAGACACTGAACGCTTTTTTAGAAGCTGAAGCCTACAATGGACCTTCCATCATCATCGCCTACAGTCAGTGTATCGCACATGGCTATGACCTAAGATACGGTATGAAACACCAAAAAATGGCAGTAGAATCCGGTCTATGGCCACTTTTCCGCTACAACCCTACACTTAAATCAGAAGATAAAAATCCTTTCTCTGTAGACTACAAAGAACCTAAGATACCAGTAAAAGACTATATGTACAGCGAAACACGTTTCAGCATGATAGAAAAAATGGATCCTGAACTTGCAGAACACTATCTCAAAGAAGCAGATGCTTTTGCAAAAAGAGAATGGGTTCGTTATCAAGACCTGAAGAATTCAGAAAACTTATCTATAGAAAAAGATCAGATATGCGATAATACTAAAGAGTAAGATACCTTGATAGAATTTATACATGAACATCAACTACTGTTGTTTTGGTTAGCGATCATTGGGTTTATCGGCTCTTTAATCGTCATTCCATGGATACTTATAAAGATACCGTCAGATTATTTCCTAAAAGATAAGCGAAAAAAATGTCCATGGGGTAATTGTTCCCCAATCATAAGATCAATAATTCTAATATTAAAAAATATACTTGGCGTTATTTTGATACTCAGTGGACTTATAATGCTCTTCACACCGGGGCAAGGTGTGATCACGATCATCGGTGGGATCATACTTATGGACTTCCCATACAAATACAATATCTTACGACGGATCATAAAACAACCTAAAGTTCTATCATCCATTAATGAATTACGAATGAAAGCAAAACAAACTCCCTTGAAAGTATAAATATAACAGCTTGAGCTTCATCTATACTGATAGTCGTAAACATTATTATTCCTTCAGGCGGCATCTGTAGCTCTCGAAAAGAGCCAAGACACTACTGTTAGTAATATGTAAATCCCGCCAATAATAATCATATAAAATATATAACCTTATAAGGTTATCATGATTGATATAATAATATTGCATATAGCCATAGCGTGCAAATCTATAGACTAATTTTGTGTACTAGAAGCTATCTTATATATAAAATAATTATATAAATCATAACTTATTACAATAATTTTAAGTTTTTTTGATACAATTAAGTATGGAGATATGATTGAGATACGTATCAAGTGTAGTTTTTCTATCATTATAATACTTCATGCTGATCATTGAAAATGATTAGTTATATAATTTAAGGAGAAATAGTCATGGAAAAAGCACTTAAAGAAAAAATGGAAGCAATTGTTGGACTTGTTAATAATGTGATGGTTGACCCAGACATTGACGTCGAATACTGTATACCTGAAGTAGCAACAACAACAGAAACTTGTGATGTTACTGGAGATCCTTATATTTTAGTGACATATGTCGTGAGTGAATATACAAGACCGACACGTAAAATCCGTTTAACGGATACACATCTACAAAATACACCAGAAAAGATAGCTGATTTAGTTACTTTCTCTATTGAACAATTTAAAGCAGAGATAGACTCTGTTGAGATGGGCTAAATAGCCTCTCTTCGGGAGGTTTTATCTAGGCTAAAAAACATTATATTATATCTATAAATATGGTCTTGATGGAAAATAAGCCTTAATTTATCTCCTTAATACTATTGGAATATTGGGTTTAAATAAATTTAAAATATGATTATATAAGTTTTTTGTTTTCAAGAAATAAAAAGGTTATAGCATTTCAAAGCTTTTCTAAATTTTCCAATGATCTATAAATTTTGGTTCCAAATTACTTTTAATTGATCTACACAGTTCTGGGAAAAAAACCATAAAATCATTTTCCAACTGTTCAATATTATCACTTACAACATCCATATAACTTGATGCTGTCTCTCTTGCTAACAACCTCTCAGATAATCGGGTATCTATACGTTCAAAAGATCTTTTAAGTTGTTCTAAACTGTGGTATCTGTTAAGTCTGTCATTTTGGGCTAAATTATAAACCAATCCACTTGCATCACTTGGTAGATCCAGTGAACGTTGCATTGCTTCTGTATTAAAAGTATCTAAGAATTCACGTAAAGGGATTGAAGAGAACTTTTCCCAGTTCTTTGTCAGTAAATAATCATAGGTCAGATCAATGATCACTGGCTTAAGTAGTCCTTTTTCTCTTAATCGAGACTTACTTATAGATACAGTTTGATGAGAGTCAGTATACGAGTCAATAAGTATATGCGTTTGCATACCCTTCCTGATATCAACACTCGCACTGTCCCACACCTTACCTTTTAAAGGATCTGCCAAATAATTTCCAATTTGAAAATCAATTTTTTGTTCAGATAAGAAGACGTGTGCTAACCAATTCATAGTGATCTCCTTTCATCAATATATTTTATTATATACCTTCAGCAACCATTACATCAGCTACTTTTTTAAATCCAGCGATATTTGCACCATCCACATAGTTTCCTTCAACACCAAACTCTTTAGCTGCATCAGAAACATTTTTACAGATATTTTGCATGATTGTTTTGAGCTTATCATCTACCTCTTCAAAACTCCATTTTGACATAGAGGCATTTTGACTCATTTCAAAGTTACTGACTGCAACGCCTCCTGCATTGGCTGCTTTAGCTGGAGCAAAACAGATATGACTATTTAAAAATGTTGTCATGGCTCCAGGAGTGGATGGCATATTGGCACCTTCACTTACACTGACACATCCATTTGCGATCAAGTTTTTAGCATCTTTTTCAGTCATCTCATTTTGAGTAGCACATGGAAATGCAGCATAGCACTCTATATTCCACACTGCATGTGCATCTTCAGGATATTCAGAGACAGGTATATAGGTTGCTTCAGGATGTTTCTTAACGTACTCTTCCAATGATCCTCTTTGTTCGAACTTCAACTCTTTAAGATATTCAATATCTACACCTCTAGCATCATGGATCATCCCTTTTGAATCTGAACAGGTCACTGGGGTCGCACCTTGCTGATAAAGTTTTTCTATAGTATAAAGTGCAACGTTTCCGGAACCGCTCACACAACATATCTTACCATCGAGACTCTCTTTATTTTCAATCTCAAGCATTGCTTCTGTAAAGTAGACCACACCATAACCAGTAGCCTCTGTACGACCAAGAGAACCTCCGAAGAACTCCGGTTTACCGGTTAAAACACCATCAAAAGTTGAAGTGACTCTCTTATATTCAGCAAAAAGATATCCTATCTCTCTACTCCCTACTCCTATATCTCCAGCAGGTACATCCATACGTGGGCCGATGTACTTATGAAGTTCCTTCATAAAAGCAGTACAGAACTTCATGATTTCAAAATCACTTTTTCCCTTTGGATTAAAGTCACTTCCACCTTTACCACCACCTATAGGCAGTCCTGTCAATGCGTTTTTAAAGATCTGTTCAAATGCCAGGAACTTCAGAACACCTTCATTCACTGAAGGGTGAAAACGAAGACCACCCTTATACGGTCCAAGTGTATTGTTGAACTGTACTCTATATCCAGTATTGACCTGCATTTCATTGTTATCATCCAGCCAATCTACTTTAAACTTTATAATGCGGTCTGGTATTGCTATTCTTTTGACTATAGAGTTTTTTGCATATTTATCCTCAGAAAAATAAAACTCTGCTACAGACAGTAAGACCTCTTCAAGTGCCTGATAAAAAAGATCATGTTCTGTACGATGCATTACTATATGCTTTTGTATCTCTTCTTTAATAAAATGATTGATCTCTTTTTTACTAGAGTTTTTAGTTGGTCTCATTCCTCACCTTTAAAATATTATTTTTTATCATACTAAAGTATTTATGCTTTAAATATGCCACTCTTATCAAATAATCAATTAATTACTACTCTACTTTACCCTTTTCATACCATTTTCTAAGCCATGCATCCATTGGGTACATGATACGATAAATTGCAGGAACCACCAAAAGTGTTAAAATTGTAGAACTTATAAGTCCACCTATTATTGCCAGTGCCATTGGAGCATTCAGTTCATGCCCTGCTCCGGTACCAAATGCCAAAGGAAGCATTGCTCCTATCATGGCAAAAGTAGTCATCAAAATAGGACGCAGCCTTTTTTCTCCAGCTTCCAGGATTGCAGCGTTCACCTCTTTACCTTCTTTGATCGCCTGGTTAGCAAAGTCAACGACCAAGATCGCATTTTTACCTACCATCCCAAGTAAAAGAATGATTCCGATCATAACAAAAAGACTGAAGTTATTTCCAGTCAAGTATAGTGCAACGATCACACCGGTAAATGAAAGTGGCATTGCCACCATAATGATAAATGGTTGAATAAGTGATTCATATAATGCCGCAAGGATCAAATATATCAAGATCACAGCAAGCAGTACTGCAGCACCAAATGCTGCATTAGTATCAGCCATATTTTCTATATCACCCGTATAACGGTAGTTATATCCTGCAGGAAGTATATCTACGATTTTTTCGTCTACTACCTTCATAACAGCATCCAGACTGATACCGTAGATCCCTGCAGTTACCATCACTTTACGTTCACGATCATAACGGTTGATCGATGAGTTTCCGGTATGTTCTTCAAAACTGATAAGCCCTTCAAGGGAGACAAACTCACCCTCACTGTTTTTAACCTGTAGCTTTTTAATGTCATCTATACTTTTTCTATATTCATCTTCAAAACGTAAAGTGATATCAAATTCACGACCATTCTCTTCATAATACGAAACAGCTCTATCACTTGAGTATGCACTGGAAAGAATACCCGCTATCTCATTTGCACTTACACCTGCACGTTGTGCATTTTGTCTTAAAATATCGATTTTGATCTCTGGTTTACCACTCTCAAAATCTCTATCTATATTTACTACACCCTCTGTCTCTTTAAGAATATCTATGAGTTTTTGTGTCGTAATATCTAGTTTATTAAGATCATCACCTGTCACAACTATCTGCACAGGAGCATTACTGGCACCTGTATCAAATGGTGCAACTTCTTCAACTGTGACAACCATATCTTTTATCGGTGCAAAGAGTGTGCTATAGTGTTGTACAATATCCTCTTGATTAACATTTCTTTGTGCAACCGGCTTTAACTTAGCATAGATCTTTGCTTTATGAATTTCCTTTGCACTGTTATACCCGATGGATAGGACTGAATACTCTATATTTTCATCTTCCTCCATCTTCTCTAACATTGGTTTCATTTTTTTCTTCATCTCTTCTAAGCTTGTGCCTACAGGAGCTTTGGTAAATACTTGAAACTCACTGTTATCTTCCATAGGAACAAAATCCATACCGGTTGAAAGTTTAGTTGATGCAACAAGCAATCCGATCGTGAAAATGATAGTTATCCACTTAAATCGAATGAGTGGTTTAAGTAATGCAACATACGCGTTATCGAGTCCCACAAAAAAAGGCTCTGTCATATGGAAGAATTTACTCTCTTTGGCACTCAAGACTCTTGCACCTACAGTAGGTATGAACATCACAGCTACCAGATAAGAAAGGACAATACCCGCTGCAACTGTCATGGCAAAGGAGTTAAAGAACATTCCAACGATACCATCCATAAATGCAACAGGAATAAATACTGCAAGTAAAACTGAAGAGATTGCCAAGATAGAAAATGACACCTCTTTTATACCTTCAAATGAAGCTTGAAATGGCTCCATTCCACTTTCCATCTTTTTAGTGATATTTTCGATTACAACGATCGCATCATCAATAAAAATACCAATGGCCAGGGTTAATCCTATAAGTGTCAGTTTATTGAGGTCATATCCCATCCAGTCAATAATGGCAAAAGTACCGATAATAGAGGTTGGAATGGCAAGTGAAGAGACGATAGTAGCTGTAACATTTCTAAGGAAGAAAAATACAATGATGATCGCCAATATCGAACCATAGATAAGGTCAAATGTCACATTATCAATATTTACCATAATTTTGTCACTCTGGTCTTGAAGCAACTGCAGTGTGTAATCCTCACCGGCAATCGTTTCAAGTCTTGGCATCACTTTTTTAACACCTTTAATGATCTCAAGAACATTTTCACCAGAGATCTTTTTCACTTCTAACATGACACCCTGATTACCATTATAAGTAGAGTAACTACTACTGTCACTAAGTCCATCTTCAACACGTGCAACATCTTTTAGTTTAACACCCGGTTTAAGTACCAAAGATTGAAGATCATCCACACTGATCGCATCTGCTTTCACTTTAATGATCGTTTCTTTTTGATCATTTATGAGCTTTCCTGCACCTTGATTGATATTTTGTGATGCTACGATATTTTGTATATCAAGTGCTGTTAATCCATATTTATTGAGTTTAAAAGGATCTACAAATATACGTACTTCTCTGTCTTGATATCCGATAATATTTACTTCACCCACACCTTTAATACGTTGTAAGATTGGTTTTATCTTTTCATCAGACATACGCATAAGCGCAGATACATCAGATGTTTTAGTCGCAACAAAAAGATTGATAACAGTACCACTTGCACCCAATTTTTTTACGATGGGTTTATCTACTTCATTTGGTAGCAATACAGAACCGATCTTATCACGCACATCATTGGTTGCTTCATCGATATTTTTAAAAAGTTCAAACTGTATAGTAACCGCACTGAATCCTTCATACGACGTGGACATAAGTTTATCTATTCCATCTATCCCACTCACTGCTTCTTCAAGTTTATCGGTTACCTTAGTCTCTACTGTACTTGCATCTGCACCGTGATAGGTGGTTTGAATCGTTACAATAGGAAAGTCTACATTTGGAAAAAGATTGACAGGCATGGTTGTGTAAGACATCAATCCAAATACAATAAAAGAAAGTACTCCCATCAAAGTAGTGATAGGTCTATTTATGGCAAATTTATACATATTTTCCTACTTTATTGTGATGTATCCATCACCAAAAAGTCCTACTGGGAAATTCTGAGCTTTCACTTCAGCAGACATCTTTCGTGATTTTGAATCAATGGTTGGATATATCTTATAAATAGTTCCCGTGTATATCGTAGAATCACCATCTACTTTATATTTGAACATATCTCCAACATTAACTTTATCATGATACTTTTGATCAAATTTCAAAATGAGTTTTCTCTCTTTTAAACTCTGAATGTCAAATACAACTGTGATCATCTGACCACTTACCACATCACCGATCTCTACTTTTTTTGCAGTGATGATCCCATCAAATGGTGCACGTAGATACGTTTTATCTAATAGTGTTTCCTGATATCGTAACTGTACTTTTGCATTATCATATTTGTAAGCAAAACTATCAAAAACTGATTCGTTGATAAGCTTTTTAACTTTCTCTTGTCTGTCATAATCACTCTTTGCATATTTTAAAGCAATCCTTGATACATCAACCATCGCTTTAATATCATCATTTAGTAATTCAGCTAACAAAGCATCTTTTTCTACTTTTGACCCAATATCTACATTTATCTTTTCTATAATACCGCTACTGCTAAATGCGAGTGATGCACTCTGCTCAGCCTGAACATCCAATGTTGCATAGATCTCTTCTGCATTTATATGCACTGTTATCAGTACAAAAATCATTAATAACTTTTTCATTGTATAAACTCCTTAGGGTCTTTCCCTGCATAATAATAATAAATGGATTTACTGATCTCATAATCATAAAGTGTCTCTTTGTAACGTGACTGTTCAAGTGTTTTTTGAGTCAATGCATCTAAAAAGGCAATGTTATCAATCAGTCCAACCTCAAACTTCTCTTTAAGTACATCATATGTACTTGTTGCAGCACGCAATGCACTCTTAGCACTTTTACTTTTTGAACGTAAAGTCACTAAATTTTTTTCTGAGAGCTTAAAGTTCATTTCCTGCTCTTTGATCGCATAATTTATCTCTGATTCGAGTGCAAGTTTGCTATACTTTACTGCTTCACTCTCTTTTTTCATTCTTCCATTATCGAACAGACGCATGTTTACAGAAAGCATCAATTTATTTTGACTGTCTATTAGTAACTCGTCTGATCCAAATCCAGGCATTGAAACGGTATCATCAAAATTTGATTTGTTATAGGTATCAGATATATTCACCTGTGGCATATACCCAGCATCAATAGCATTTGACTGCTCACCAATCGCATTAGCATTCGCCTCAAGCATTTTAATCATTTCAAACACTTCAAATTGCACATTTTTAGGCTCTTTAAAATGGTTGGTTTTCAAACTTTTAACAGGTAAACCTGTAAGGAGTTGTAGATTATGTTCACTTGTTACCAGTGCTAATCTTGTATTTGCCATAGAGTAATTGTTACTGTCAAAAACAGCTTGTAATTTATCTATCTCTTCTTGTGTAGCCAGTCCCGATACTTTAAATTTTTTTACACGTTTTATCTGTTCTTTAAGTTCACTAGACCGTTCATTTAAAGCATACAGTGTTGCTTTATACTTTTGTATATTATAGTAATTACGTACAACATCAAGTGTTATACTTTTTTCAAATGCTTCCTTTTCAAAAAATGCTGCCTCTTTTTCAAAACGGCTTGCATTGACCAATGCACTTTTTCTACCACCATCATAAAGGTCCATACTAATTGATGCATACGCTGTAGATGTTTTTCCTGGACTTACTAAACTATTTGGATTGAGTTCAGTGTAACTTCCCCCGATATCTACAGTTGGCCAATACGCACTTTTAGCAGCTTCTACTTCTAGTTGTTTTGCCTTTATGCTTATGGATTTTGCTTCTACAAGTTCATTTTCATTATTTGCATGTTCTACAAGTGACTTTAAATTATAACTTTGTGCGAACATAAATAGAGGTGCTAATAAAATAAAAAGTATTCTCATTTTTCATCCTTTTTTTGAATAAGTGTAAAGAAGGTATCAACAAATTCATCGATCTGTGTATGAGGGTCAAGTCCATGTGTCTTTGCATCTACTATTAAACCTATCGAGTACGTATGTAACATCTCAGTCATAGGTTTTGTCTCTGCTTTTATTTCACCCTTCTCTATAGCATCATTAATGATACGGTCAAGTATTGTCATAAATCTTACTCGACATGCCTGGCTAAACTCTAACATTTCTTCAACATCTGAAGTAAGTGATATAGCAAGAAATTCTCTATATATAGATAATTGCTTTTCAGCATCTGCACTATCATAAAGCATGGTTAAAAGTTTTCGTATCTTGTCTTTTGTACTTATATCTTCATCAATAAGTGCATAAAGTTTTTTTTCATGTTCTGCAATAAATACTGATATGATCTCAAAAACGATATCTTCTTTATTGCTAAAATACTCATAGATTGTACCTTTACCCACACCAGCGCACTCTGCTATTTTAGAAATAGTGATATTTTTAATACCGTGTTCAAGTAACAATTCTCTGGATGAAAGGGCAATAGAGCGGCGTTTTTCTTCTTTGTTGACTATAATTGCCATAAGACTCCTTTTTATGACTGACCGTCGGTCAATTAAAGAATTGTAACGAATTAACTCTTAAATATATATTGTATAATTAATGTTAATAGTATTTGAATGCAATCGATCATTTAAACAATGAAAATGATAAAATAATGTACAAATACAAAAGATATTCACAAAGGTTTATCCATGAAAAGAGAAGTAGATGTAGCCATCATTGGTGCAGGTTCAGCAGGACTCTATGCCCTTTCTCAAGTTAGAAAAGAAACAAATGATTTTCTTTTGATCAATGATGGTCCTTATGGAACTACCTGTGCAAGAGTTGGTTGTATGCCTTCCAAGTCACTAATCCGCATTGCTGAGTATTATCATGAACGGGAGTACTTTGAGAAAAGTGGTATCCAGAACAGTGACAAACTCAGTGTAAGCATACATGATGTCTTAAAAAGAGTTCGTAAACATCGTGATATACTCGTCGCCGGCAATGTGAAAAATGTTACACGTTTGGGAGATAAAGTACTCTCAGGAAAAGCAGAATTCATCAATGTCAACACACTTAAGGTCGGTGAAGATGAGATCATTGCTAAAAAGATCATCATTGCTACAGGTTCCACACCTGTCGTAGATAAAAAATGGGAAGCGTTCAAAGAATATATCCTCACAACAGATGAACTCTTTGAACAAGAAGATCTTCCTTCAACTCTAGGAGTTATTGGTCTGGGTGTTATAGGCCTAGAATTGGGACAGGCACTTTCAAGACTAGATATTCAAGTTACAGCAGTACATTCAAAAGAGTTTATAGGAGGGCTTAGTGACCCTGAAGTAAATCAAAATATGCTTGAACTCTGTGAAAAAGAATTTTCTGATATTTGGCTAGGTGGAGGTCGTGCTGTTTTAAGTAAAGTAGATGATAAAATAAAGATCAAAAATGATGTCAATGAAGTACTAGTAGACAAAGTGTTAGTAGCGATAGGAAGAAAACCAAACCTTGATAGTCTAAAACTTGAAAACCTGGGTATCGAGTTAGATAAAAGAGGTATGCCTAGATTTGATCCCCAAACCATGCAGGTCCAAGATCTTCCCATTTATATAACGGGAGATGTCAATGCTGACAGACCACTACTTCATGAAGCCGCAGATGAAGGGCGCATCGCTGGGTATAACGCTGTAAGCGATCAAAAAAAGTTTAAAAGAAAAGTACCGCTTGCCATTGTATTTACAGATCCAAACATTGCTTTAATAGGGAAAGACTACAAAGAAATTAAAGATGATGAAAATGTCCTTACAGTTTCGTATGACTTCAAAGAACAGGGTCGTGCATTTCTTATGAATAAAAATGCTGGCTTAGCCAACCTCTATGTAGATAAAAATGACGGAAAACTTTTAGGCGCACAGATAGCAGCACCTCATGGTGAGCACCTAGCCCATCACTTAGCATGGGCTATGGAACAGGAACTCACAGTCAATGATATGTTAAAATTACCATTTTACCACCCTACTTTGGAGGACGGACTCTATTCGCTTTTATTAAAATGTGTCAAGAAATTGGGATTGAAACAAGAAGGTATATTAGAGGTATCATTTAGTTAATGGAATTTCATACAAAAAATATAGATGAGGCCCTCTCGACACTGGATAGCAATACCTCTGGACTCAATGATGCAGAAGTAACTAAAAGACAACAAAAATATGGTTTAAACGTACTCCCTTCAAAACCTGATATGACACTTTTTGAACATTTTATACAACAGTTCAAAAGTCCCATTATTTACATTTTACTCATAGCCACTTTGATGGCAGTAATCATTCATGAGTACACCGATGCGATGTTCATTCTTACTGTATTGGTCTTAAATGCCATTATCGGGACATATCAAGAGTACTCAGCATCGAAAAAAGCAAAACTGCTTCAAGGTCTCATTAGAACAAATGCTATGGTACTAAGAGACGGTGTTTTTCAGGAAATAGAGAGTAAAGATATCGTTCCTGGTGATATTTTGGTATTTGAACCAGGTACTAAAGTAGCTGCAGATATCAGACTGACAGAAACAAATAACCTCATGGTCGATGAGTCATTACTCACTGGTGAATCTATAGATATGAATAAAGATGCCCTCTTTGTAAGTGATAATGAGAACCTTCTTTTACCAGAGAGAAAAAATATGCTCTTTGCAGGTACCTATATCTCATCAGGGAGAGGACTTGGTGTTGTCTCATCGATCGGGAAAGATACCCAAGCAGGGAAAATAGCCCAATTACTCTCTAAAAAAAGTAAGGCCAAGATACCTCTTCTTGAGAAAATGGAAAAACTCTCTTTTACCATCTCTATACTTATTGGTATCATCGTACTTGTCCTCTTTATAGTAGGCATAATTAAAGGTATGACTTTTTATGCCTTATTTCTCTTTTCTGTTGCTTTGGCAGTCTCTACTATACCTGAAGGTCTTCCTGTTGCCATTACCGTGGCACTGACATCTGCATCATTGGCTATGTCTAAACGTAATGTTATCGTACGTAAACTGGCAGCCATAGAGGGTCTAGGAGCTTGTACCCTTATAGCCTCCGATAAAACAGGTACCCTTACACAGAACAAGCTCTCAGTAGAATATTTCATCTCACCCACACATGTCTATGATACCAATACTATGAATGAAACCCATGACAAAGTCTATCTTGCTTCCATACTTTGTAATGAGATACATTATGAAAAAGGAGAAGAAGGGAGTGTGGATTTCATCGGTGATCAGGTAGATATAGCTTTAGCCCGCTTTGCTACCAATGCTGATGAATCATACCTCATAGGCACAAGATCTTATAGAAAAATAGATGAGATACCTTATGAACCTATTAATAGATTTTCAGCAGTAATGATGGAACATAAAGACAAAGTATTTCAGTTCAGTAAAGGATCACCTGAGACCGTACTGGAACACTGTGATCTCACAAAAGAAGAAAAAAGCACTATATTGGAAGATGTAGATGAATGGGCACTTAAGGGGTACAGAAATATTGCACTTGCATACAAAGAGTCTGAAGATGATGAAAGGATCAATCTCAATAATTTTACTTATTTAGGTTTTGTAGCCATTATCGATCCGGTAAGAGAAGAAAGTCCAGATGCCATAAAAAAAGCACTCAATGCCGGTATAAAAGTGGTGATGATCACAGGAGACCATCCAAATACTGCTTTATCTATAGCCCAGGAACTTGGTATCGCCTCATCACATGCAGGTGTGATGAGTGAACATGAGCTACTTGAGTGGGAGAGGAATGGTGAGAATCCTGAAGAGCTCAAAGAGATCACGGTCTTTTCCCGTGTCACACCGGAACAAAAAATGAAGATAGTCATGGGGTATCAAACCTTAGGACATTATGTTGCAGTCACAGGTGACGGGGTAAATGATGCCCCTGCCCTGAGACATGCTAACATCGGTGTTGCCATGGGTAAAAGCGGTACAGACATTGCCAAATCTACTTCTGACATTATTTTAACTGATGACAATTTTGCATCCATCGTCAATGGAATAGAAGAAGGAAGACGCGCACACGACAACATCAGAAAAGTAATATATTTATTAATATCAACTGGATTTGCTGAGTTAGTTTTGGTCATGCTCTCTTTTATCACAGGTATGCCTTTACCTCTTCTTCCTGTACAGCTCTTATGGCTGAACCTGGTCACAAATGGTATAGAAGATGTAATGCTTGCACTTGAAAAGGCAGAGCCAGGATTACTTAAAAGACAACCCAGGTCACCTAGTGAGCCTATCTTTAACAAACTTATGTTGAGACGTATTGTTGTAGGTGGATTGTATATCGGTGTCATTTCTTTTGTACTCTTTTATATTTTACTCCAAAGTGGAGAGAGTGTTGAAAGTGCAAGAAATATCATTCTTCTTTTAATGGTTCTTTTTGAAAATGTACATGTATTTAATGCTAGAACAGAAACAAACTATCTACATCGTATAGGATATAAAAGCAGTATGTTCCTCATACTTTGGGTTATATTTACCCAACTACTGCATATCTCTTGTATGCATATGCCTTTTATGCAAAATGTACTTTCTATCGAACCTGTAACATTTAATATCTGGTTAGAACTTTCTGTTATAGCCGTAGGATTGGTTATAATTATGGAAATAGACAAGTGGCTTATGTTGAAAAAAAAGAGAGGTATATAATGCCTGTATCTCATAAAATAGTATATGCTCTGTATGGTTTAGTGTGGATTATTATGGCTATAGACCCCAAATATCCTGATGATTGGTTACTTGAGAATGTACTTGTATTTCTCATCTTTCCATTTATTGTCTGGATGGATAAAAAACATCATTACAGTCTATCTTCTATCATTTTACTTCTAATCTTTGCTTCAATGCATTCTTTAGGGTCACACTATACTTACGCAGAGATGGAACATTTTGATGTGATCAGTCAATTTTTTGGGTTTGAAAGAAACCATTATGACCGTGTGGTACACTTCATGTTTGGCCTGTTGCTCTTTAAGATCCTTTTTGAAATGAGTACAGCAAGTATATCAAACATAAAAACTGCTCTACTCTTTACATTTATGATGGTCGTAACTATCTCAACACTCTATGAAATGCTTGAGTGGCTTGCAGCAGCTATCTTCCATCCAGAGTTGGGCATGGCATTTTTAGGTACGCAAGGGGATGTTTGGGATGCACATAAAGATACGCTCATGGCAATTTTGGGTGCGTTGATTAATATCATCTTTTTTCATTCGCATTATAAAGTATTATTGGATACACGTGCATCTGAAAAAGAAGACAAGATATAACTACTATCTTGTTTGACCATACTCCATACCAAGTTTTAAAAGATCTTGGTTTATCTCATACTTTTTAAATGCAACATCTTCTATCTTTTTATAGACAAAGCCTCCATCGGTATAGCAAACCACTGAAGCGTTATTACCATCTAACAGTCCGTCTATAGCCTGTGTCACAAAATGAAAAGCCATCAACCTATCACGAACAGTCGGGTTTCCGCCACGTTGTGTATGTCCCAAGACCATAAGCCTGGACTCAATGCCCACTTCGTTTTCAAACCATTTGACTATCTCATCTGATGCATCAAGTGCTTCAGAGACCACTGCGATAAAGTACTCCCTGCCCTCTTTAATCTGATTTTTAAACCCTTCTTCATAATCCTTTAGATCGTAGGGGATTTCAGGTATCAGACACATTTCTGAACCTGATGTAAGTGCTGACACCAGTGCCAAGTAACCACACTCTCTTCCCATAGTCTCTATGACAAATGCGCGGCTAAAAGAGGATGCCGTATCACGAATGGCATCTATGGATGTTTTGATACTGTTTAGTGCAGTATCAACACCTAAACAATACTCTGTACCAGCTATGTCATTGTCTATAGTTGAAGGTATACCTGAAAACTGTATATTTTCACTCTCATCACTCAGTAACTGCATCCCTTTAAAAGATCCATCACCACCCAGGACTACTAAATGTCCAATGCCATGTGAGCTGAGATTGTCTATGGCCATTTGGCGGTATCTTTTTTCCATGAAACGTTCTGAGCGTGAAGAGTGTATCTTTGTACCTCCTCTAGAGATGATACCTGCCACATCACAATAATCTGCCTCATAAATTTCATTATCGATCAGACCTTCATAGCCTTTGTCTATAAAGTGAGGGTTAAGTCCCCTCATCTTGCTGTACTCTACAAAACGCTTTAGTGCAGCATTCATTCCCGACACATCACCACCGGAACAAAGTATGGCTATATTTTCCATGAGCATCCTTTTACAAATTATACAAAAACTATGTATAATATATTATATGAAAAAAACATCAAAGCAGATAAAAACCATTATCAACGACCCAAGTTTTTTGGTCCCTGAAGATGACAAAGAATTTCTTAGATCAAATGATGCACGAGGTGTCAGACTTCAACTTGATTATCTTAAAGCTGAAGTGAAAATGCGTGAAGAAGGTGTAGAGCATACCATTGTTGTATTTGGAAGTGCCAGAATTATTGAGTTTGATGCTGCGATAAAAGAACTAAAGAAAGTTGAACAAGCATTAAAAAAGTCTCCACATTCAGAGATTCTTTTAAGTGCACTAAAAAAAGCCGAAAGTATGGTAAGAAAAAGTATCTACTATGATGAAGCACGTAAATTTGGTCAACTTGTCGGCCAAAGTGGTAAAGGTCCTGAAGATAGTCATGTAACCTTGATGACGGGAGGTGGCCCAGGTATTATGGAAGCTGCAAACCGTGGTGCTTTTGATGTTGGTGCCAAATCTATAGGACTTAACATCGTACTTCCACATGAACAATTTCCCAACCCCTACATCACCCCAGAACTCTGTTTTCAATTCCGTTACTTTGCCATACGTAAACTTCACTTTATGCATAGAGCAAAAGCCCTCCTCATCTTCCCCGGAGGCTTTGGGACACTAGATGAACTTTTCGAAATACTCACACTTATTCAAACTTCCAAGAGCCCTTCCATTCCAATTGTACTACTTGGGAAAAGCTATTGGGACAATGTCATAAACTTTAACTTTTTGATCGAAGAAGATGTGATTTCAGTTGAGGACTTAGATCATCTCATTTATGTAGAAAATGCTGATGAAGCATGGAGAGAGGTCCTCCTTTGGCATAAGAAACATGGCACCCCTCTCTACTGATCTTTTTGAGAAATTTTATGAGTATGATAATTGTATTGGATACAATAATGTTAATTAACAAAAATGCCGTAGGTCTACCTAATTAAGGAAAGAAAATGAAGAAAATAATCTTAGTAACTACAATATTTGCCAGTAGTTTCTCACTTCAAGCGCTTAGTTTTAGTGATATAAAAGATAAAGCGGAGAAGTCTATAAAAGATTTTAAAAAGTTTCGAAATCCTTCCGATATGAGTGCAAAAGAAATGGTGGAAACTATGACGATGGGAGCATTAAGTACAGATCTCATCACTAAAGCATTTAAACAAGCTTTAAAAATAGGTGTAAACAAAGCTGTTGATACTCTGGGGAAAAAAGGTGGATTCATGGATAATCCAGCTGTTCGCATCCCTCTACCACCACCATTTTCTCAAATGGAATCAATGATTCGAGCAGCAGGTGGCGGTGATATGATGGATGAATTTATTCTTTCTATGAATAGAGCAGCAGCCAGGGCAGCGCCACAAACTGCAGGTATATTTGTAGACTCAATTGATGAAATGACTTTTAATGAAGCTGCAGATATTTTAATGATGGATGGGAGTCCTGCAACAGATTATTTTAAACGCCATACAAGGGAAGATCTTAAAGAGCTTATTACACCTATTATTATAAAAGAGATGAAGACAAATAAAGTTTACAAATACTACGATGCGGTAAAAGAAATCGCTGATCCGATGATGAAGTCTTTTGCGAAAATGACAAACTTTATGGGAATGGCAAAAAAATTAGGTGTAAAAAAGTATATCCCTCAAGATGCTGTAAACATAGAAGAATATATAACAGAACATACAATTGATGCTATATATTTGATGATAGGACAATCAGAAAAAATGATACGCACAAACCCAGCACATCAAACAACCAAAGAACTTAGAAAAGTTTTTGGGAAGGTAATGCCATAAACACAAAATAGATGATTATGCATTTAAATATAGTCATTTTTATAAAGCTTTTAACTTTTCAAACAGTTCATAAG
This sequence comes from Sulfurovum sp., assembly GCA_965657515.1. Lineage (GTDB taxonomy): Bacteria > Campylobacterota > Campylobacteria > Campylobacterales > Sulfurovaceae > Sulfurovum. Next base: position 14,549 of record CBFHPE010000004.1, on the reverse strand, counting down.
GTGTTGTTTCCAGTGTATCTGATACCTTTTTCATGCGACTTTGCGCTGTTGCATCAATCTTTTTCTCCTTTAAGAAGTGTAATGACTTTTCAAGATTGATCTTATCCATACCTGCTAGCTCTTTAAGGGTTCTTCGTCCTAAAAAACTCACTTCAGCAGTAAGAGCTTTATCTACCGTGTCTGTACCCTCTTTTGGTTTAATGGTGTCATAAATCACTTTAGGTGAAATGTTGTTTTTCTTTGCTATCTCTTTGAGGGTCTGTTTACTTGATTCAACTTCATAGCCCTTTTCATTTAACAAAGATATAGCTTTTTCAATATCAATACCTATACGTTTTGAAAAAGATTTTAAAGAGGATTCTTCAGCATGACCGTAAGGAGGTGAACCATACTCTTTTTCCCAGTAATCTTTTATACCTTCATTGATATCCAGCACACTTTTAAATGGCTGTATTTCCATTAAAGTACCTCCAACAAACAAAATGTTGAGAACAAGTGCGATCAAAAGCTCTTTTTTTAGAAGTGTGATCTTTTTTGCACTATTCTTGATATAACTCATTAACGGCTTCCAATTATAGTAGATATGCCAGACAGCCACTACCAAAAATAGTACCATAGATGTGATATGTATATTTGCATACTGTGTCTTTGTAAGCCCAAGTAGTTCCCAATCTGCCCAATATGCAACTCTTCCTTTAGGTACAATGTAGAGCATTAATCCTGTAATACTCATCACTAGAAAGGAGAAGGCTAGTGTCAATGATATTGTTTTTTTTATGATTATTTTTTCTTTCATTTATTTTCCCTGTCAATTGATTATTTATACTACAATTTATTAATTGTAACGTGAAAGTTATTAAGTCATTATAATGAGGTTTTTGTTCATTGTTATATAAAAAAGGATAAGGTAACTTTATATTGTATCCATTTAGAGGAGTACACCCAAAGGAAGTTTTTAGGAGGGGTGCAACATTCATAAAAAAGTTACCTAGAAAACCTGAACACAAAAAAGGGATGGTGTTCATTTAGGCTTTCACATTATTAGTATTGTTTTATAGTATGAAGTTCCATAAGTGTTTTATAGTTATGACTAAAGAGGCGTAAACATTCGCCTCCCTCTTTTAAGTCTGTTAAAATTTAAATCTAACTCCCGCATATACACCATCTAATGTAAGATCATCTATCGCCTCACCATCGTGATCCCATGTAAGGTAACGATATCCTGCGTGTAGAGAATACTTTTCAAATTTATACCCTATACCTACTAACCCTTGCCATGTAGTATCTGAATCTCCTGTACCAACATCAAAATGGTAGTTACCGACCCATCTATCTGTAAAATCATGTGTACCACGTATACCTATTATACCATTCCATGCATCATCAGACGTAGAAACTTTACCGATAGGCTCAGAAAAACCAACTGGAACATCTAAAGACATGTAACGTGCACCTGCTAATAATTCAAAACGATACGTATCTGTTTCATGTACTGCATAGGAGACTATAGGTTGTATGATCCAGGCTTTCATTCCTAAACTATTTAATGAAACGATTGGTCCTGGTCCAACTGGAACATTAAGATTTTTTTTGTTGACATCCATGTAAATAATATCAGCCATGAGTGTCAATTTATCCTTCTTCGCGGCCAATGTTCCCATCCCAGCCATTCTCAAATTATCCAAGATATCTTCAAACTCGATTTGAAGAGGTACACCTCTACCAGTTGAACCGTCTATAGAAGCTCCCCATAGATAGATCTGACCTGTATACTCCCATGCACTCACAGTTTCTGTTGGTGCAGTAACCACCGGTTCTACCGGAGCAATATCTCCACCTGCAAATGCCAAGGCACTTGCAACAAGTGTACTCATCATAATTTTTTTCATAATCCTCTCCTTTTTATTAAATTGTATCACTTTTTTTCTTTATTTAATTACTTATTAGGTAATCCCAATAAAAAAATATCACGTAGCTTTTCTGTTTCAGGTCTAAGGTTCTCAATACCTTCATATGGTACAGCATGTACAGGCGCTCTATTTGGATACTTCTTTTGAAGTGCTATATGACGTTTTATCATAGCTTTAAACTGTCCACCAGCCCATGGACCATATTTTATACCATCGATAGGACGCTTCTCTCTAGGGTCTCGATAAAGATCAAAGATCGGTGCTGCAATCGGGTTTGCTCCAGGAGGTGCCATATGCATTTTATATTTGTTTTTCACAACCGACTTAAGCGTAGGTCCTTCATAAATATGTACATAATCTCTACGTCCCTTTGACTCACCCATCAAAAGAACACCTGTTTGATCAACACCATCGATCACTCTATCTCTAGGTACACCATCCTTAGCATCAGCTAATCTGGCAAATGTAGTAAAGAGGTCACTTACGTGGATAATATCTTCAGCAGCACTTCCAGCTTCGATCACACCTTTCCATCTTACCCAAGTATTGACACGAACACCACCTTCAAGGTGATCTGTTTTACCTCCACGGTAGATACGGTCTGTCTGTCCACTAGGACCTTCATATTGCATGAATGGACCATTGTCTCCCATAACGATGATAATCGTATTTTCTGCTATACCTAGCTTATCTACTTCATCAATGATCTCACCGATCCACGCATCTACTTCAACAAGAATATCAGCCATTGTTCCACCGTTTAAAGTCTTATATTTGCTATTATGTTCTTGTACGAAAGAGAGTGGGAACAGTGGCCAATAGTTCAAGAAGAAAGGCTTGTCTTCTTTGGCTAATTTACGAAGTTGATCAAGCGTATTTCTTTGGTAACGTTCATTCATCTCTCTATATTTTTTCTGTGTCCACTCTTCACCCGTTTTTAGATCAACTTCATAAAGTTTTCCATCACGAAGTTCAACACCTGTTACCATGTGTGCCGGGTCAGGGGTAAATTGTTTATCTAAGGTAAAAGTCTGTGCATATCTACTTGTATCTACACCACGGATGATATCTGCATCTTCCATATCTCTACCCATAATTGCAAGTTGTCCCTGCTGGTGTATGGGGAATTCTGCATGCATAAAACCTTGGTTACTTGCATATGCCTGTTCAATGTCTCCCATATGCCATTTCCCTACATGAGAAGTGTTATACCCAGCATCTCTCAATACTTCTGCAATAGTGATCTCTTCTGCAGGTAATCCGTCTCCAGCGATGGTCGCTTTAGCTTCCATAACTCCAGTACGTATGGGTAGACGTCCTGTCATCATAGATACACGAGTAGGTGTACATGAAGGTTCCGTATACATGCGGTTCAGACTCATACCCTCTTTTGCCAAATTATTCATATTTGGTGTTTTGTATCCTCTTATAACACTCAGGTTATCCATGCCGATCTCACCAAAACCTACATCATCAAGTAAGATGTAGACAATGTTTGGTGCTTTTCCTCCATTCTTTGCACGAATATCTGAAAGTTTTGCATCTATTTGTTTATCATCTTTTTTCCACTGCTCACCATTTTGCGCTTCAATGATACTATATTCTGCATCATGAATGATCGGAGCTTGTGCAAATAATCCTAATGTCGATACAAGAGTACCAAGAACAATTTTTTTCATGTTTTTCCTTTTAATTAATATGATTTAAATTAAGAATTTAAGTCAATTATACTTATAATATAAAATAACTATCCTATATACTTTCTTAAGTTATCCATTGAATTATACATATTAGGTCATATTTACAGCATCAAAAATCCGACAATTTAAAGTTATGAGTAAGAATATAGATAATTTAATATAGATATGAATATACTAAGGAATAAAAGTAACAAAATAAGTAGGGTAAATGTCTGAGAATTTTTACATAAAACAAACATTTGATAATTTTTACGACATGGCAGAAGCACTCTATCATTGGAATATTGAGATACGACAGTTAGAACCGATTGAGATCAATGATAGTATTGCACAACTTAAAATTAATAATCTTTACTTGAGTCATGCACAATTTACAGGTAAGACTCATCAAATAGGTCAAACCCCACCTGGAAGAACTTTTGTTTTTCATAAAGGGGTGTCATCAAACCTTCTTTGGCGTAAAAAAAATGTTCCGCTTGATGGGCTCATGATCTTTCCTTTGGATGAACAGCTCGATGTTGTAACAAAAGGTATAACCAATACTCCACATGCGATCTCTATACCTGAAGAGGTCTTAACTATGAGACTTACTTCCATAGAACAGGAAAGATATAAACAAATCGTTTCAACTCATGAAATTGTTTTAGTTCAAAAATCTGAAATGGATGAACTACAAGATATATTTGACAAGTATTTCCAAAATGTTGAAGAAGACAATACACTTATCGATGTTGAGAATTTTAAAATATGTTTTGAGGAAGAGCTGATTTCTACTCTTATGTCAGCACTGTTTTCAACACAAGATAGTGATAATGATATTGCTCCAGAGAAGAATAGCTCTCTTTGGGAATCAATAGAAGCTTATATAGAGGAGAACAAACACAGGGCCATTAAAGTAAGTGAATTAAGTAAGGTAGTAGAAGTAAGTGAAAGAAGTCTTTTGCGTCTTTTTAATGATAGATTTGGCATTACACCAAAAGCCTATCTCAATAAACTACGGCTCAATGGTGTAAGACTAGAATTAATACAATCATCTTCTATAAGTAAAACAAAGATCATGCATATCGCTAACAATTGGGGATTTTGGCATATGGGACAATTTGCTGCTGATTATAAACAGCTTTTTGGAGAGTTACCCTCCGATACTTTAGCCTCTGCCTAATACACTTGAGCAAGAATTCAAAGAATTCTTGCTTGAAGTTTGCAGATTTACGTACATAAACATTTCACAAATATGAGATATTTAATGCCAAGACATAAAGTCATATCAACCAGTTGCTTTATTTCTGGTCGTAGGGTTTCAATACCAGAATAAGGAACACCTAATTCTAGCAAATTAGCTGTACATATCCTAGAATATTTAATAGCTATAACGGAAACCTATCCCCGCAGCACTATTATATAGTTTATCTCCTCCTATCCCTCCTTGAAGTTCTGCATACAGACCTATGGATCTAGTAAAACTCTTTCCAAGTTGCAGCTCAAAAGAGGCAGGTATCGTTGAATTTTCCCAATCATATGGCACTTTTAAATCATACTTGATCCAAGATTGAGAAGGGATTTTTTGGATAGTGATCATTCTGAGTGCAGTCATGCTAACATCATTCCCGCTGAAATTTTCATAATGTTGTATAAGTGAAATCGATGTTATATTTTGTGTAATACTTAAGGCAATTCCAACAAAAGCTGAAGCAACATCTGAACCTACACCGGTACCTTTGTCTTCATCACCCAGATCAAAATCAACTTCGGCACCAACTGCTAAACGATATGGCATATCTTGAAACTTACCTTCTTTTGGGAAATATATCAACTTCGCTAAAGCAGATTCTAAATGTTTTTCATTTTCCCCTGAGATATCTGTATCCCAATAGTGTAATTCGTATTTGAGTTTTATTTTTGGGTTCAACATCGTAGCACCCTCAAGATTATAATCTTTAATATAAGCATCATCTAAATCATAATATTGGGCGCGTAAGTCTATATTGCTCACTGCTGCCAAAGGATTTGATGCATTTTCTGCAACAAGTAGACTAGACATTACAAAAAAGCAGATAGAAAGAAATAAATTTTTCATATCATGCTCCTTTTAGACAATATAAATATATTATAGTCCATTAATGCCAAGACATAAAGTCATCAACCAGTTTTTTTGTTTCTGGTCGTAGGTTTTCAATACCAGAATAAGGAGCACCTTTTCCTAATGGTAGGTGCGGATATTTTTTAATTGTCATCATGTGGCGTTTGAGCATATCCTGGAAAGATGCACCAGACCATAATGCCATACCGATGTGTGGATTCTCTTCACGAGGATCACGATTGACATTAAATACAGGCGCTGCGGCACCTGGCATACCAGGTGCTGGCATATGCCTTTTCAATTCATCTTTCACTACAGCCGCTAATCTATCACCTTGATAAACAAAAACATAATCACGACGACCATTTTTTTCACCTTCAAGTAATAATGCCGTTTGGTCAATACCATCAATGACACGATCTCTAGGGATGTGTTTTTCTGCCTGACCAATTCTTGCTATTGTAGTATAAAGGTCACTTACATGAATAATATCACTCGCAGCGCTATTTGCTTCGATAGCTGCTGGCCAGCGCACATAAGCATCAGTACGAATACCACCTTCTAAAAAGTCAGTTTTACCACCTCGATAAATCAACTCACTTAGTCCAGAAGGTCCACCATAGTGGTACATTAAACCATTATCAGCCATCAATACAACCAATGTATTATCAGTAATACCCAGCTTATCCATTTCAGCAAGGAACTCTCCAAACCACGTGTCCAATAGCTGTAATTTTTCAGCCATGTAACCACCATTACGTGACTTATTAGGTGTTTGATCATGGACGAAATTTAATGGATATAATGGCCAGTATTGTAAGTAAAAAGGTTTATCGGATTTTGAAAGCTGTTGAAGTTGCTCGATGGCCTGTTTTTGATAACGTACATTCATCTCATGATAGTCGGCCTGTGTCCATTGATGACCAGCAGGCATATGCACCTCTTTGGCCTTTTTACCTTTATGTCCTTCAACACCAGTTACCATACCATTTGGTCTAAAAGTTTTATCAATAACAAAATCATTATTTTGGATCTGGTCATACCAACCAAATAAATTATTGGCTAATGACGCTTCTTTTGTCATTAAAGCAAGCTGTACTTGCTGGTGTGCCGGAAATGCAGCAAAGTCAAAACCTTGATTATGTGGATATGATTGCTCAATATCTCCTTGATGCCATTTACCAATATGAGCAGTGTTGTAACCAGCTTCCGACAACACTTCTGCGATAGTAACTTCTTCTTTAGATAAACCTTCTCCCACCAACGTCACTTTCACTTCACTTGAACCACTACGAATGGGGTGACGACCTGTCATCATTGCTGCTCGTGTTGGCGTACATGATGGCTCAGTGTACATTCGCTCTAAAGATAACCCCTGATTGGCAAAATGATTAATATTTTTAGTATCAACTCCCATTACATGGTTCATCTTACGATTTCCCATCTGTCCAAAACTTAGATCATCCACTAATATATAAACAATATTGGGACGTTTGTCGCCATTTTTTTTGCGAATATCAGCTAATTTAGCTTCGATCATTTTATCTTGCTCATTCCACTTGTCACCGTGTTGACGCTCTAAAATATTAAATTGAGCATCATGGATAATCGGATCTTGTGCCATTAACGCTAACGTTGAAATGGCAATTCCTACGAAAATCTTTTTCATATCTTTCCTTTTTATGATGTTTAATAGATTTTTAGATTATACATATATCAAATATTTAAGAACATCAAAAAACTGACAGAATTACAGTATTTTGAAAAGTTAAACAGCTATAATTAATACGTGTTATACAGAAAATAAAATTTGATGATAAAAGTAAAAAAATGACCGAAAACTTTTTTATGAAACATACCTTTAATAGTTTTGTTGATATGGCAAATGTTTTACGTGGTTGGAACATTGAAATAAGACAACTACAAGAAGGAAAGGTTAATGACACATTAAAACAGCTTAAAGTAAAAAATATTCTTTTTTCATGTGGAGAGTTTACTGGATTGACCCATCAAGTAGGAGATATACCTCCTGGCAGGACATTTGCTTTTTATACTGATTCAAATTCACAACTCATCTGGCGAAAAAATAATATTCCTCTTGATGCGTTGATGATCTTCCCTCTCAACTCTAAACTTGATGTGGTCATAAAGGGATCAAAAACTATTATTCATACGATTAGTGTGTCAGAAGAAGAGATGATCTCAAGACTTCATGAAAATGAACGTGACAAATATAAGTCACTTGTTTCAACAAAAGAACTTGTCAGGATGAACCCCTCTCAAATAGAGAATATACAAGAAGTCTATTATAAATATTTGCAAAGTGCAGAAGAAAATCCTCATCTTGTCAATGAAAAAAACTTTCAGGTTTGTCTTGAAGAAGAGTTATTTTCAGTACTTATTGATGTACTGCTTTGTGAAGAAAAGATCAACCATACTGAAACCAAAGAGCGTATTATTCAAGCTTGGGATAAGTTGGAACTTTATATTGAAACAAACAAACACCGCCCTATTATGCTTAGTGAGCTAAGTCAAGCTGTAGATATAGGTGAGCGAAGTATATTTCGTCTTTTTAAAGATCGTTTCAATCTTACACCTAAAGCCTACTTAAATAAATTACGTTTGAATGGAGTTAGGAAAGATATAACTCAAATAGATTCTACTAAAAATAACATTACCGACATTGCACGTAATTGGGGATATTGGCATATGGGGCAATTTGCTGCGGATTACAAACGTCTTTTTGGGGAATTACCCTCTGAAACTTTACAATCTGTCTGATGATAGATAAGTATATTAAAACATGTACTTTCTATACATATATTATCTGTTATAGAAAAATTATATATGAATATAAGCAAATAATATATAGTACATGCTATAATAATTTGCGGTATAAAAACCAATAATTTTATTATCGGTCTTTTCTTCTATGTAGGTAAAGATTAGGGGATGCATCTTTACCCACTCCCGCATTTTGCAGTAGGACTCTTGTTCAGTCTTACTCGCATTCACACTTTAAATCATGCATAAATATTTATGAAAAAACCCGACGATCAATATTATTTTACATAAGATATATGAGATAATTAAATGACTTCACTTTTCTTACAAGCACCATTACGCTATAATCGCGGCAATATAATACATAGGATGACAAGCTATGAGCGAAACTGTAGAAAAAAAAGCAACATATAACCCAAAAGAAGTAGAAGATAATTACTATAAACTCTGTGAAGAGCGTGGTTACTTTGAGATAGATGGAAATAAAGGTATTCAGGAAAAAGATGCGGATGGTAAAACAAAAACCTTCGCCATAATGATGCCACCTCCAAATGTCACAGGAAGCTTACACATTGGGCATGCACTCACTTTTACACTTCAAGACATCATCACACGTTACAAACGTATGGATGGATTTAAGACGCTTTGGCAGCCGGGTACTGACCATGCGGGTATTGCTACACAGAACATCGTAGAGAAACAGCTTTTAGCAGAAGGTACAACAAAAGAAGCATTAGGACGTGAAAAATTCTTAGAGCGAGCATGGCTTCAAAAAGAGACATCTGGCGGGAATATCGTACATCAAATGCGTAAACTTGGTGTAACACCTGCTTGGAAACGTGAACGTTTTACGATGGATGAAGGTCTACATGAAGCGGTAAAAGAAGCTTTTGTATCTCTCTTTGATGAAGGTCACATCACACAAAACAACTATATGGTAAACTGGTGTACACATGATGGTGCACTCTCTGATATCGAAGTTGAACATGAAGAGGTGAACGGTAAATTCTACACGATGATCTATAAGTTTGCTGATGGTTCAGGAGAGCTTGAAGTAGCAACTACAAGACCTGAGACATACTTTGGGGATACAGCTATTATGGTTCACCCTGATGATGAGCGTTATACAGACATCGTAGGTAAAGAAGTACTTTTACCCTTGACTGATAGAACGATCAAAGTCATTACTGACTCTCATGTAGACATGGAGTTTGGAACAGGTGTGGTAAAAGTGACACCTGCTCACGATCAAAATGACTACGCTGTAGGAAAAAGACATGACCTTGAATTCATTAAGGTCTTTAATGAAAAAGGTATTTTAAATGAGTACTGTGGAGAGTTTGCAGGATTAGAACGTCTTGAAGCACGTCCTGTGATCGTAAAAGCACTTGAAAATGCTGGGTACATTGTTAAAATTGAAGAGCATATACATCAGGTTGGTCACTGTTATCGCTGTAAGAACATCGTTGAGCCATTTATCTCAACACAGTGGTTTTTGAGTGAAAAAATCGCTGAGAACTCCATCAAAGAGACTAAAAAGCATAACAACTTCCACCCTGCTCACTGGATAAACTCATACACAGCATGGATGGATGAGCTTCGTCCATGGTGTATAAGTCGTCAACTTTGGTGGGGACACAGGATCCCTGTATTTACATGTGATGACTGTGGTCACCAATGGGCAGATAAAGCTGATGAGCCGGAAGCTTGTCCGAAATGTAGTTCTAACAAACTGACACAAGATCCAGATGTACTTGATACATGGTTCTCATCTGCACTATGGGCGATGTCTCCACTTGGCTGGGGAAACAATGGAAAACTGAAAGAACTTTACAATGATAGTGATATGGCTGACTTTTATCCAAATAGCCTGCTTATCACCGGTTTTGACATTATGTTCTTCTGGGTAGCAAGAATGATGATGATGGGTGAACACTTCCAGGGGAAACTTCCATTTGAAGACATCTATATGCATGCGCTTGTACGTGATGAGCATGGTGCAAAGATGTCTAAGTCAAAAGGAAATGTTATCGATCCTTTAGACATGGTTGAAGAGCACTCTGCAGATATCATCAGATTTACCTTGGCTTACTTGGCAGTACAAGGTAGAGACATAAAACTTGGTGCAAAAAATCTTGAGCAGTTTAGAAACTTTACAAACAAGATCTATAATGCAACAAACTACTTACAACTTAATGTAGAGACTTTCCCTGAACTGGGAGACATAGAAGTTCAAACACCGCTTGGACGCTATATGCAAAGCCGTCTGAGTCTTGCTGTAGAAAAGATCCGTACTTCTATAGAGTCTTATAAATTTGATGAAAGTGCTAAGACACTCTACAACTTTGTATGGAATGAGTTTTGTGACTGGGGTATCGAGTACTCTAAGGCAGACAGAGAGAGTATCGTGGAACTTGGTGCCATCTTTAAAGAGACACTAAAAATGGTTTCACCATTTATGCCGTTCATCTCTGACCACCTCTATCATAAACTTTCAGGTACTTCACTTGAAGAGGGAGAGTCACTCATGGTTATGAACTTCCCTAAAGAGATAACAAGAGATGTAGAAGCTGAAAATATGTTCGCCATCATTGAAGAGTCTATCACTGCCCTAAGACGTGCCAAAGTAGTGATAGATATGGGTAACTCTAAAATTGATAAAGCCTATATCAAACTTGATAAGAATATAGATACAGAAATGGCTCGTCCATTCATCGAAAAATTGGCTAAAGTGTTAAGCATAGAATTTGTTAATGCTAAAGTTGAGAATTCTATCACTGATGTGTCTGATAATCTTGAGGTCTACCTACCAACTGGTGAAATAGACATGACACCTATTATCTCTAAACTCACTCGTCAAAAAGAGAAACTTGAAAAAGAGATACAGAAACTTAGTGGCATGCTGAACAATGAAAGGTTTGTTGCGAATGCTCCAGAAGCTGTCATTGCAGAGAATAAGCAAGCTCTTGAAGATGCACAGAACAAGATGACAAAAGTATCGGCTGAACTTGATGGCTTTAGTGCATAAGTGTTAAGAAGAAAAGAGATTAACTGATGGACAAGCATATCTGGTTAGAGAGATGGGAAACAGGACAAACAGGTTTTCATAACGATGAAGTTAATCCTCTGCTCATCAAACACTTTCAAGAGTTAGAGTTGCCTCTAGCCAGTCGTATCTTTATTCCCTTGTGTGGCAAAACCCTTGATATAGGTTGGCTCCTCACAAAAGGCTACTGTATCGTAGGTGTGGAGCTTAGTGAATCTGCAGTCAAAGAGCTCTTTGAAGAGCTCGGTGAGGAACCTTATATTATGACTGAGGGTGAACATATACACTACCATGCAGAAAATATAGATATCTTTGTAGGTGATTTTTTCACATTGACGCCCGAGATCTTGGAAAATGTAGATGCTATTTATGACAGAGCCGCTATCGTAGCACTGCCTGAAGAGATGAGAATGGACTATACTAAACATATGCTCACATTAACTCAAGACACCCCTCAATTGATGACCACTGTGGTCTACGACCAAAACCTTATGAATAACTCTCCCTTTAGTGTTGATAAAGAAGAGCTTGAAAGACACTACGGTGATCACTACACTATTACACAACTTGATAAGATGAATGTAGAAGGTGGATTGAAACAGGTAAAAGATGTTGTAGAGTACGTATGGCTACTAAAAGAAGCATCACTCTAATACAAATCCTATAAAAGTCTGCATGCTTTAAGCAAAAGCTATATCAAATTCTATATAATCGCTTTTTAAACTCTATATAAAGGGCACGCTATATGACTCCACTGGCACAAGAAGCATATGATCTACTACTCGCAAAAGAGTATGATAAAGCATTTGAACTCTATACAGCACTTGAGAAACAAAATGATCCGGTTTCATACTATTATTTAGGTTTTCTCTATTTTAAAGGTTATGGTGTACTACAAGATACAAAAAAGGCCTTTGATTACTATTTAGAGGCAGCAACAAGAGAAGTACCTGTTGCACAGTTTGAAGTAGCACTAATGCTTGAAAATGGTGAAGGTTGTGAGAAAAATGAAAGCGAAGCAGCCTTCTGGTATGAAGAAGCAGCAAAACGTGGAAATATTGATGCATATAACAACCTTGGGGCTATGTTCAAAGAAGGTCGTGGCGTACAACAGGATTATAAAAAAGCATTTATACTCTTCTCAAAAGCAGCTAACGCAGGTAATGCAAAAGCACAGTTCAACCTTGGTGCACTCTACGACATGGGACTAGGATGTGAAGAAGATAAAGAGAAAGCCATAGAATGGTGTAGAAAAGCAGCATACCAAGGTCATGAGATGGCTAAAGGTATCATCAAACGTATGCAGTCAGACGGACAGATCGTTTTTTAATCTAATATTTTCAAATTTTAATTTTATAAGAATTTTTTTTCAAACTCTTCTGCATTCACTGCAGGAGAGAAAAGATAGCCTTGATAAAAGACATCATCATCTATGGATAATATGACCTCTCTTTGTTTTTCCTCCTCTAAACCCTCCACAACGATATCATAATTAAATTGTTTTCCTATACTAATGATATTGCGCATAAGAACTATATCTTCCTCTTTATTTTCTATGTTTTTAATAAATGCTCTATCAATTTTCAATGTATTTAATGATAATCTTTTTAAGTAGGATAATGATGAATAACCTGTACCAAAATCATCAATAACACAATGTACACCATATTTGTTCAAAATACTTATCACATCATGAGAATCTTCAAAGTTATCAATAAGACTTGTCTCCGTGATCTCGATCTTAATATCTTTTTTTTCTAGACCATATTGATCTAATTTAGCTAAAAAATTATGTACAAAGTCATCTCTTAAAAGCTCTTGTGCATTAAGGTTGAAAGAGACATAACTGAGTTTCCAACTCTTATCTTTTTTCCATTGACCAACTTGTTTACACACTGCATCAATGACCCACCAGTCTATATCCATAATAGCCCCTGAATCAATAGCCAAAGGAATAAATTCATCAGGTGATATAATTCCTTTTGTTGGATGGTGCCACCTTATAAGTGATTCTCCTGCATGAACACTGTCATCTTTAATATTGACGATGGGTTGAAAATGAAGTCTGAACTGATCATTCTTTAACCCATAGATAAGATCCTGTTGCAATGAAAAAACATTTTTTCTTTCATCATCTGATTTAGAGTTATAAAAGGAGATATATTCATTATGTTTTTGTTCCTTTGCTTCATACATAGAGATATCTGCCTGACGTACGATTTCTTCTATATCCTTAGTGTCAGGTTCTATACAAACGATACCTACACTTGCTTTGATGTACAAACGCATATTATCAATAATATATACTTCTTTAATAAGATTTTGTATTTTCTTAGCAAAATTATTTGCATTTTGTTTTGCAGTACCTTTAAAATTTGAAGTAAAAGGTATCAAAATAATAAATTCATCTCCACCTAAACGGCTTAAACTGGAGTAACTATTAATACTATTTTTCAGACGTCTGGAGACCTCTATAAGTAATTTATCGCCAACTTCATGTCCTAAAGAGTCATTAATATGTTTAAAACGATTAAGATCTATGTAGAATACTAAAGAGTAATGTGTTTTATGTAGTGATTCATGAATCATATCATTTACAAAATTCCTAAACCCTCTTCTATTTGGAAGTGCAGTAAGAGTGTCATGATTTGCATAATATTGTAACTCTTTATATGCTTGATTTTCTTTTGTTTTATTCTCGATACTGATAATACCGCCAGTAACTTTATCTGTACTGTCCATCACAGGTATACATTTGATCTCGATCCAAAGGTCAAGATCTGTTAAAGAATGGTAAGGTCCTTTATATACCTGTGTACCTTGAGTAAGTGATTTTTCAATGGTTTCTAAAGGACCTTTGTCTTTTAGCTCATGTAGATCTAAACCAATGAGATTTTTATTTTGAAAAAGATTTACTGCTTCAGTATTACAATCTGTCACTATCAGATCTGTATTGTAAGCCATAACAGCAAGTGGATGTTCATCAAAGAAGTACTCTAATCTATTTTGTTTCGCTTTCAATTCTTCCT
>CBFHPE010000003.1:0-44341 GCA_965657515.1 Sulfurovum sp. | reverse complement strand
CTGTTGCAGCGTCAGAAACTGTTTTAACAGATGCTGTAGAGTCAGCAGATACAGTTTTTACTGAAGATGTAGCATCTGCAGAGGTTGTTTTAAGTGTATCTTTTGCATCCGTACTTACTACTGTACTACTGTCTTTAAGGTCCGCAGTTGTTGTTTTAAGTGAATCTTTTGCATCTGTTGAAAGTGCAGTAGTTGCTGTTGATATATCTTTTGTAGCATTTACTTCTGCTGTTTTCATATCATCTGATACTTTGATAGTAGAATCTTTTGCATCCGTACTTACAGTTGTTACTGTTCTTTCAGCACTTTTAGATGTTTCAACAGCACCGTCTTTCATAGTTACTACTGAATCTTTTGCATCTGAACTCATGCTTACTGCTGCATCTTTCATATCTTTGAACATTTCATCAAAGCTGAAATCAGCGTGCGCGCTTGTTGCAAGAAGTGCTGCAACTGTAGCACTTGTTAGTATTATTTTATTCATTTTTATCCCTTTTATTGATAAGTATTAATACGCGGAGTATATCTTTTTGATATTAATTATAACTTAAAATGAATTATTAATTATAATATTAAAACATATAGTATCATTTTGTAAACACAACTACACATATTATGAAGGTATTCTGTAATGAAAGATAAAATTTTATGTTTATTCTGCATATTGTGAAAATTAATTAGTGAATATCTATTCATTTTTAGGGCTTCTAGGATATACTCTAAATTAAGAAGTGAATGCTCATTCACTTTTAAAAGTAGATATAGGAGAATCCTATGAAAAAGATATTACTTAGCTGTTTAGCAGTAGGGATTTTTGGAGTTGCTGAAGGATATACTCAAGGTGATAGGATCCTTGATATGCAAAAAATGGCACATGCAATGAAGGATATTCAAACAGGCTTTTTTTACAACAATCCTGATCATGTTAAGGCAGGGGCTGAGGACTTGAAAACTGCAATTGCCAAGATAAGACTAACAGCAACAGATCTAAACGACCAGGATCTTTATGATAAGTGGTTGCATAACAATCAAGTAACGACAGAACGAACACAAAAAAAGATAGAAGAATATTGTGATGTTATTATAGAGCGTTTTTCAGATGGAAATAAAAGACAGGCACTTCAAGTCTATAATAAGATTTCTTCAGAATGTATCAAATGTCATGTGAATCCATGTTTTACTTGTAGTAAATAACAATTGTAATTTTAAATATTATTTAACGATCATACTACAATATCCGTTAAGAAAGTTTCACATATGTGTGGGGGTATGGCAGATAATAGATTGCAGGTGATAATAATTCTTTAGTGATTGTTAGATATACTTCTAGGTATATAAATATTAATGTAAAAATATAGAGGGGAGTTCTATGAAAAAGATATTACTTAGCTGTTTAGCAGTAGGAACATTTGGATTTGCTGAAGGATATACGCAGGGTGACAGGATCCTTGATATGCAAAAGATGGCACAGGCGATGCAAGATATACAGTCCGGGTTCTTTTATAATAACCTTGATATTGTCAAGGCAGGGGCAGAGGATCTTAAATCAGCCGTTGTTAAGATCCAAGCTACGGTCTCTGAGGTTAACAATAAAGATGTTTATGAAAGATGGCTGAATAACAATACAGCAATGACGGGTCGGACACAAAGAAAAATTGAAGATTATTCAGATGTAATAGTAGAACGTTTTTCGGATGGAGATGCTACACAGGCACTTCAAGTCTATAATAAAATTGCATCTGAATGCATGAAGTGTCATGTCAGTTTAAGAAAATGGTAAGGAATGAAATGAAAAAGATCGTAATTGTAGCGTTATTACTCAATATATGGGGTCATGCAGGTGATATTACCTTAACTGGTACAGTGGTCTCTGATGGTCAGAAAATGATCGGTAGCCGTTTTATGGGATACATCAAAAAAGTATATGTAAAAATAGGTGATAAAGTAAAAAGAGAAGATGACCTTTATGAAATGGAATCTGCAGAATTTGACATTATGAAATCTCAAGCAGATCTTATGTTGGAGCAGTCAAAAGTGATCGTTGAATACTGGCGTGAAAAGTTGACTGGGGTTAGGAAAAGAAGAGAAAGAGACAATCTTAAGTTAGATGAAATGCTCGACCTTGATGCACAAGCTGCAAATATAGAAACGATGTTAGAGTCTATGCAGGTCATGGTAAAAGAAGCGAATATAAAAGCAAAACAAGTAGCAAGTACGTATAACTATATTAAAATGAAAGCGCCTTCAGATGGTGTTGTTGTTCAAAAAAATATTAAAGTTGGTGATATGATCATGCCTGGTATGCTTACAGTGATGATCGTAGATACAGAAAATTTAGAGATCGATGTATCTATTTCAGAGAGTATTATCTCTAGAGTACAAACAGGTCAAAGAGTACCTGTATACATTCCATCTATCGACTACAAAACGATAGGTATTATCCACGCTATTGTTCCGGATGCAAATCCGATGACACACAAAATTAAAATGCGTATACGTTTTGACAAGGGTGACAAAAATGTTTTCCCTGGTATGTATGCAAAAGTCGTCATTAAGGACGCGAAGTAGAATCTATAGGTACATATGATGTGATACTTTTTGTATCTCATTATATAATTACCTTTAATCAATATTAATTATCTTGACATGCATCATTATTTATTAATGTGTATATGGTTACAATGTCTAATATAAAATTATAGGAGAATATAAAATGAAAAAAGCTTTATTCGCATCGGTCTTAGTTAGTAGCATACTTTTTGGTCAAGAGGTGCTTTACCCAGATAGAATGAAAAACATGCAAGAGATGGAAACTGCAATGTCAGAGATTCAAAAAGGTTTTCTTTATGACAATGTAAATGTAGTTAAAAATGGTGTAAAACACCTAAAAGTAACTATAGCGCATACAGAGTCTTTCATTAAAGAAGGTGTGAATAAAGAAGGTTTTAACTCTTTAGTTTATGCAAAAAAACAAGCTGTTGATATTGAAAAACTTGCAGATGAAATCTTGTTAACATTTGAGCAGGGTGATAGATATAATGCAGCAAACAGTTACTTAAAAGTATTAAGTAAATGTCTTACATGTCACCAAACAGTTAGATCTTGGTAATTTACCTTTAAAGAGGGGTGTGAAGACACTTCTCTCCTTTTTTATCACCCCTTTCGTAACATCTCAACACAACTTCCTCTTTTAAAACATTTTAATCTATTTAAATCATCATCTTAATATACTTAATTTATTATAATTTATTATCAATCATAATAAAAGGAATACAATGAAAAAAATATTAGGAGTATTAGTGTTTGCAGCAGTATCGCTATCTGGATTACATGCAACTAACAACAGTACTATCACATATACAGTTAAAGGTGATGCCAGTGAGGCATATAATACAATGATGGATAAACCTATAAAAGCACTTGGTTATCGTCTGCCTGATCCTCGAAAAGGGGTTAACGGTGTATATGAACAGCAGTATGGTTCAACAACACTGGATATATTGAATTTTATGACCATTGTCAATGATAAAAAAGTTAAACCTCTTTTGGAGATCGATCCTAGACTGGCAGGATTTAACCCTTTCAATCTTCTTGCGTATAAACATAAGAGTAAAGATGAAACAGTTATCGCGCACTTAACGCCTGCTGCAATGTTTGATATGCTTGAAGTAACAGATAAAACAGTTATCACAGAGTATACGAAACTCATGGACGAATTAGATGGTTTGATCTCTAAAACATTTCCTTCAGCAGTAGTAGGTCACGATACGTATGAGGGTGAGATCTCAGACAGTATGATGTTACTTGAAATGGACTTTGAAAGACCGGAAGATCTTGATGATTTCATTGATGAGATTCAGGAAAAAGTAGAAGATACTTTCACTAAAAAAGAGTATATCATGGCAGGTTTCTTTAATTATAAAGAAGGGAAAGTAGATCTATTACCTTCTTATGATGCATTCTGGACATTCTCTCTTTGTCACTTCCCTTACTCGTATACAATATTTGATAACGAAGGTGCAATGCCACAAGCTGCAGTATTTGCCCCATGTACTATGTATATGTACATCAAAAAAGATACAAATACTTTAGTAATGGGTATGCCAAGACTTGCAAATTGGCAAAAACTATTTCCTATGAACGCTCAAAAGAGAACGGATTTCTTGGAAAAATTAGACATAGATATGCTAGCTACATTTAAAGAGATAGGCTTTAAAGAAAGTAAATAAGGAGTAGACAATGGCATCTGTACTTTTACCTTTGGGAAAAGGATTTGAGGAAGTTGAAGCAGTTGGACTTATTGATGTTATGCGTCGTGGAGGGATAGAAGTTCGCGTCGCGTATCTTGAAGATGAGTTGCAGGGAGATTTAGTATTAGGTGCCAATGGTATCACTGTTCAAGCAGATACTTCCATTAAAAATGTTATCTCATCTGATTTTGATATGATGGTACTTCCTGGTGGATGGGATGGTACCTATGCATTGGCTGAGAATGCTCGTATCATAGAGTTGCTCCAAGAGTTTAAAGCTACAAAAGTGGTTGGCGCGATGTGTGCTGCACCTTTTGTGCTTAAAAAAGCAGGGGTTTTAGGTAATGACTATACTTGTTACCCCGGAGCAAAAGATGAGATTGACCACCCAGGTTACAGAGAAGATTTAAAAGTTGTTACCGATGGTAATGTAATGACTTCCAGGGGTCCTGGAACAGCCGTATGTTTTGGACTTGCTATCGTTGAAAGACTGGTAGGAAAAGAGAGTATGCAGGCTGTGAAAGATGGCATGCTTTTAGACTACTGTTAAAAGGGTCAACACCTAACTCTGTAGATTAACAACTATATTATAGTACACTTAGAAATGATAAATACATCAGATGGAGTGTACTATGAGAACATTGATTATATTTGCGGCATTTGGACTTGCCTTTGTTCCTGTTTACAGTGCTGATATGAACAGTACAAAAGAAAATAATACAACAAAAGAAGCCATAAAAAAAGCTGTTGAAAAAGAGAAAAAGTTTGCCAAAGAGCAGCGTTTTTATCAAGCAGATGAATATGATTTTAAAGGTGCACAAGTAGATCCAAATGCTCTTGATAAGATACCAAGCCTTGAATCTGATGACGATTTTGATATGAGTACCGGAGTCTATGACTGATATTTTTTATAGATAAAATTATGCATATTATTAGCTAATAAAATCATATATATTTTCAATCTATTTTTACCAAAACTCTGCTATATTAGTCATCCAATATAAGCAAAGGTCATCCATGTCAGAAGAACCAAAAAATACCCCTCAATTTACCCATTTACATCTTCATACCGAATACTCATTACTCGATGGTGCAAACAAGATCAAGGCACTAGCAAAGAAGATCAAAGAACAGGGTATGACCTCTGTAGCCATGACTGACCATGGTAATATGTTCGGGACTATCGACTTTTATAATACCATGCGTAAAGAGGGTATCAAACCTATCATAGGGATGGAAGCTTATGTGCATAATCAGGAAGAGTTGGGAGACAAATCCGTTCGTCAACGTTTTCACCTTTGTCTCTATGCTAAAAATGAGGCAGGTTACAAAAATCTAATGTATTTAAGTTCAAGAGCATACATAGACGGGTTCTATTATTACCCTCGGATCAATTGGGATCTGCTCAAAGAAAATTCTGAAGGTATTATATGTTCTTCTGCATGTCTGCAAGGTGAAGTCAACTGGAATATGAACCTCTCAGAGCGAAACCTAAAGTTTGGTGCCCAAGGATATGAAGAAGCCAAAAGGGTTGCGCTTAAATACCAAGAGGTATTTGGAGATGATTTCTACTTAGAATTGATGCGTCATGGTATTGGTGATCAGCATAGGATTGACAAGCAGATCATTCAACTTTCTCAGGAGACGGGCATTAAGATCATTGCTACCAATGATACACACTACACAGAGCAAAAAGATGCAGATGCACATGAGGCCTTCATGTGTATTGCGATGAACAAACTTTACGATGATCCAAACCGTTTACGTCACTCTGTACATGAGTTTTATGTGAAGTCCCCAGAGCAGATGGCAGAGCTTTTTGCAGATATCCCGGAAGCTTTGGAGCACACACAGGAGATCGCAGACAAATGTAACTTAGAGATAAAACTTGGTGACCCTACACCTCCAAACTTTAAATTTTCTAGAGAAAAAGCTGCTGCAATTGGATTGGAACTTCCTGAACCGGATGTGGAGTACTCCTTGCCAAATGACATTGCACTGTTTATAGAAGAGTCAAAAAGAGGACTTGAAGAGCGTCTGAAAATCGTACCTAAAGAGAAGCATCAAGAGTATAGAGACCGTTTACAGGTAGAGATGGATATCATAAATAACATGAAGTTCCCGGGATATATGTTGATCGTATGGGAATTTGTGGATGCGGCTAAACAGATGGATATCCCAGTAGGTCCCGGGCGTGGGTCTGCTGCTGGTTCACTGGTAGCCTTCTCTTTGCGTATAACAGATATAGACCCTATGCCTTATGGATTGCTCTTTGAGCGATTTTTGAATCCAGAACGTGTTTCCATGCCGGATATTGATATGGACTTTTGTCAGGCAAGACGACAAGAGATACTTGACTATGTTGTAGAGAAATATGGACGTGTGAATGTGGCGCAGATCATCACATTTGGTAAGCTTCTTGCCAAAGGGGTCATACGTGACGTTGCACGTGTACTTGATATGCCTTATTCCAAAGCAGATGCAATGGCAAAACTGATTCCTGATGAACTTGGCATCGACCTTAAAGGTTCGTATGAAAAAGAGCCAAAAATAAAAGAGCTTTTAGAGAGTGATCCTCAGGCAAAACGTACATGGGAGTATGCACTGGCACTTGAAGGACTTAACCGTAATGCAGGAACACATGCTGCAGGTGTAGTTATATCCAATGAGCCTTTATGGAAAAAAACACCTCTTTTTAAACCGACAGGACTGGATACTTTAGCGACACAGTATTCTGGTAAGTATGTAGAAGATGTTGACCTGATCAAGTTTGACTTTCTTGGACTTAAAACACTTACCGTTGTTGAGGAAGCATTAAAACTTGTAGAAAAACGTCATGGTAAGCGTATTAATTTTGTCGAAGAAGACATTAATGACAGAGGTGTGTATGATTACATCTCAACAGGTGATACGCTTGGACTGTTCCAGATAGAATCAGCAGGAATGCAGGATCTGGCTAAAAAGTTGAAGCCGGATGGATTTGAAGATGTCATTGCGATGTTGGCACTCTACCGTCCTGGACCGATGGAGTCAGGTATGCTTGATGACTTTGTTGAACGTAAACACGGACGTGCAGAGATCACCTATATGTTTCCACAACTTGAAGAGATACTCAAGCCAACGTATGGTGTTATCGTTTATCAAGAACAGGTTATGCAGATCGTACAGACGATCGGTGGATTTTCTCTTGGTGGAGCTGACCTTGTACGTAGAGGTATGGGAAAAAAAGATCAGGAACTACTTGATAAACTGAAGAAGGAATTTGTAGAAGGGGCTGTGAAAAATGGTTATGAAGAGCAAAAATCCGGTGCACTTTTTGACCTTATCTTGAAATTTGCGGGATATGGCTTTAACAAGTCACACTCTGCTGCATATGCTATGATCACTTTTTATACTTCGTATTTGAAGCACTACTATCCTACAGAGTTCATGGCAGCTATCTTGACTTTGGAGAGAAATAACACCGATAAAGTGGTGAAGTATGTTGATGAACTTAAAAGTATGGGCATCAAACTCCTCCCACCTGATGTGAACAAGTCAGGGTTGGTATTTGAAGCACGTAACATCGATGGTGTTGAGGTCGTCATGTTTGGTATGGGTGCAGTTAAAGGAGCAGGGGAGATAGCGATCAAGTCCATTCTGACTTCACGTGGTGAGAATGAATTTAAAGATATTTCTGATTTTGTATCACGTATAGACTCTTCTAAAGTTAATAAAAAGGTCATAGAATCGTTGATTAAAGCAGGTGCATTTGACAACTTCGGATATAGCCGTCATGCGATGCTTTCACAGGTTGAAGACATTGTTGAAGCAGCTAAAAAGGCTGGGGATGCAAAAAAACAGGCAGTAGGATCACTTTTTGGAGAGGGTGAAGAGATGACCGCAGTCACTTTGACCCTTTCTGATATGTCTGAGTTTGAACCTATGCAGATACTCGATTTTGAAAAAGAGTCATTAGGTTTTTATGTTTCAGGTCACCCTTTAGATAAATACAGAGAAACGCTAGATGAGATCAACTACACACTTAGCTCAGAGATAGAAGATCTTGCAGATGGGTCACAGGCGATGTTCATAGGTAAGATAGAAAGTATTACAGAGAAAATATCTAAAAAAGGCAATAAGTTTGGTATCGCAAACATTATGGACTTGCATGGAAACATAGAGTTAATGCTTTTTGAAAATCGTCTTAAGGAATTAGATGAAGACTTTGATACCACTAAGCCTATTGCATTTAAGGTGAAGATCACTAAAGATGGCGACTTTACACGTATGAATATACTTAAGATCTCCAGTATGAAAGATGCTAAAAAAGCGAAGGTAAAAGTAGAAAAAGAGGTTAAACATGTTGAAGAACCTGTACAGCCACCACTCATACTGGCACTTAATCTCATGCCAGATGCAAAAACGGTAGAAGAGCTCATGTGTCTGGTAGAACGTCACCCTGGAAAACGGCCTCTGGAATTACACATTAAGTCAAAACTTGCAGATGTGATCATAGAATCTAAAATGAAAGTAAGTGAACAGATTCTTGAAGAAGCAAAAGATCTAGGCATTTATCTAGAAGAAAGTCTGCTTGTAGAAGCATAAATACTACAATATACAATAAGATCCAACTGTTAATCATAAATAATATTTATGATTAACATATTTATTAGTTAATTAAACTTTAATATTATTATCTTATAATACATCTTTAAAATAGTCTTTCTATTTATTTTAATGCTAATATTAAAGGGGATAAAATGAATCTTATTAAAGGTTTACTAACACTTATTGGAGCGATTGTTGTAATTGCTGGGATTATAGGAGCAGTGACTGTAGGTCCAAAAGCAGCTAAGCTTGATGCTCAGGCACTTCCAGAATATATGAAAATGTTTGATAAAGTACTCGAAACTGGTGATCCTGCAAAAGGTATGGTTCGTAAAGCGAAAATGGTTATACCAGAAGGTATGACAAAAGAAGAAGCATTTGAAAATGCCTTAGAGATCATGGATGAAGTAGCAGATGAGTACGGTATGGCTTTGGTAGACAGCAAAACTATGCCTAGAGAAGGTAAACTGTTTAAAGATGGTGGACTTCTTACACATATTCGTTCGTACTGTTCTCCATATATTGCAGATATTTTCTTAGCGCATTCAGCAGAGTTTATTGCTTTTATGCCATGTAGAATCGGCTTCGTTGAAGAAGAAAATGGTGATATCTATCTTTATACTATGAGTATGGAACTTTTGATCAGTGGTGGTCATACTCTTTCTCCAAAACTCTTTGAACTTGCTAATGAGGTAAGAACAGGGATGTATACTATGATGGAAAAAGCAGCTGCCGGAGAAGAAGAGTAGCAAACAAAACATTATTACCCTTTATATAGGGTAGTAATGGACTTAAAAATACAAATTTAACTTCCTGCACATATACTTCAAAACTCTTATTATTTTCTGATATTATTTCTTATATTTAATGGATAAGGATACCTATGTCAAAGACAGATGATGAAAAAGCATTCTATATACTTGAGACAGCTGTATATCGTGCACAAAACTCTATGCAGAAAACAAAATATTTTCAACCCTTTTTAATGTTACTAAATGATGCAGGTGAGATTGAAGTTTTTGAAAATGAGTATATCGATTCCTCAAAAAGTTATGAACTTCTCGAAGAGGTGTTACGGAATCGTCTAGATGAAAAGTCTGATGTTGATGTCATCGCACTTGTTGTTGATACACAGATACCTGAAAACTTTGCAGGTGATGTACCAAACGGGATACGAGTACATTTGGAAGAGAAAAGCCAAATGCATAAAAAGCTGTCAGCACGTTACCTTTATATCCCTTATGAACTATGTAAGGCGGGTGATGGCGAGATGTTTGTAAAACTTCATACACCCATTCCTGTGGGATTTCCTGCTGAATATCTCATATAACCTGTGTCATATGGAAACAACTATATTATATAGGTTGAGATAATAAGACAATTTAAATAACCTTATACAATTGAAGTGCTAAAATCTATTTACAAAATATCAATTTAAGGAATAAATATGTCACAATTACCAAAAATCATATGGTCAAAAATCGATGAAGCGCCAGCATTAGCTACGTATTCACTACTACCAATCGTAAATGCGTTTACACAAGCAGCAGGTGTTGAAGTTGTTGAAAAAGATATTTCACTAGCGGGAAGAGTTCTTGCAGCTATGGGTCTTGCAGAAGACGAACTTTCTAAACTTGGAGATGTTGTTTTAGAAGAAGATGGTAATATCATTAAACTTCCAAATATTTCTGCTTCAGTTGGACAGCTTAAAGATTGTATTGCTGAGCTTCAAGGTCAAGGTTATGATATCCCTAACTACCCTGAAAATCCAGCAAATGCTGAAGAAGAAGCTATCCAAGCAAAATATGGTGTATGTCTAGGTTCAGCTGTCAACCCAGTACTTAGAGAAGGTAACTCAGACAGAAGAGCAGCAAAAGCAGTAAAGAACTTTGCTCAGAAAAACCCACACAGACTTAAGCCATTTGCTGATAACTCAAAAGCATATGTTGCACACATGGAAGGTAACGGAGATTTCTTCTCAAATGAAAAATCTGTAACTTTAGATAAAGACCAAAAAGTGACAATCGCACTTAACGGTAAAGAGTTAACTTCTATCGATGCAATTGCAGGTGAAGTTCTTGATGGTACATTTATGTCTGTTGCAGCTCTTAAAGCATTCTACAAAAAAACAATTGAAGATGCAAAAGCAAATGATGTTTTATGGTCACTACACTTAAAAGCAACAATGATGAAGATCTCTGATCCAATTATGTTTGGTCATGGTTTCGTTGCATTCTTTGAAGAAGTATTTGCTAAACATGCAGACACATTTGCAGCATTAAACGTTAATCCTAACCAAGGTATGAGCGATTTAGAGAAGAAAATTGCTGGTCATGCAAAAGAAGCTGAAATCAAAGCTGACTTCCTAGCTGTACTAGAGTCTGATTCTCCAAAACTTGCAATGGTTGATTCTGATAAAGGTACAACAAACTTCAACGCATCTAACGATGTTATTATCGATGCTTCTATGCCTGTTGTTGTACGTGAAGGTGGTAAACAATGGGATAGAAATGGTGATGCTGTAGAGTGTGTAGCAGTTATCCCTGATTCTACTTACGGAATGTTCCATGCTGAAATGGTAGCTGACTGTGTTAAAAACGGACAGTACGATGTAACAACTATGGGTACAATGCAAAACATTGGTCTTATGGCTCAAAAAGCTGAAGAGTATGGTTCTCACCCAACTACATTTGAATTGGCTGAAGCTGGTACAGTAACTGTAACTGGTGCTGATGGTGAATTAATGAGTTTTGAATGTGAAGCTGGTGATATCTGGAGACTTGCTAGAACAAAAGATATACCAATCAGAGACTGGGTAAGACTTACAGTTGAGAGAACAAGACTTGAAGGTATTCCTGCAGTATTCTGGTTAGATGAAAACAGAGCACACGATGCTGAACTTCTTAAAAAAGTGAACACTTATCTTGCTGACCACGATACTGATGGTTTAGATATTCAATTCATGAAAGTTACTGATGCTACTAGATTTACAAATGCTAGAGTAAGAGAAGGTAAAAATACTATCGCTGTTACTGGTAACGTTCTTAGAGATCACCTTACTGATATGTACCCGATCCTAGAGCTTGGAACATCTGCTAAAATGCTTTCTATCGTTCCATTGATCGCTGGTGGTGGATTGTATGAGACTGGTGCTGGTGGATCTGCTCCTAAGCACGTTGATCAATTCCTAGCTGAAGGTCACTTAAGATGGGACTCTCTTGGCGAATTCTTGGCATTAGCTGAGTCATTAAGATTTATCGGTCAAAAACATTCAGATGAAAAACTAGCTGCTCTTACAGCTGGACTAGATACTGCAAATGAAGGTTACCTTGACAACAACAAAGAACCAGGAAGAAAAGTAGGTCAGCCAGATAACAAAGCTTCTCACTTCTTCGTAGCGCAATACTGGGCAGATGCACTTGCAAATGGTTCAAATGCTGAACTAGCTGCTAAGTTTGCACCTGTTGCTGCTGAGCTAAAAGAGAAAGAAGCAACAATTATTGAAGAACTTCTTGCAGTTGAAGGTACTCCTCAAGAGATTGGTGGTTATTTCCATCCAAATGATGAGTTAGCTTCTAAAGCTATGAGACCATCTGCAACTCTTAATGCAATTATTGACGCTATATAAGTGTCAAACTCCATACAAGGCATTCTGCCTTGTATAACACTTCTTGTATCTAGTGTAAAAAGATACAAACTTAACATAGGGTTGATGTAAGCCTCCACTTGTTGCAAAGCATAATTGATAACGGACTATTATGATTTATGTTTTGCTTTGAGGTCCCCTATAGTATTCACTTTAAGGAAGATTTATGAAAAAAGGTAAAAAAGTATCGATTATCGGTGCAGGTAATGTAGGTGCTACAGTAGCATATTCTTTGGCAATGAAAGGTACTTGTCATGAGATCGTTTTGAGAGATAGAAATGTAGAGATAGCAAAAGGTAAAGCTTTAGATATGTCTCAAGCTGCAAATGCAGCACGTATGCATACACTTGTATCAGTAGCAGAAGATGCTTCTTGTATGGCTGATTCTGATGTAGTGGTTATCACAGCAGGTTCTCCTAGACTTCCGGGTATGAGTAGGGATGACCTTCTTATGATCAATGCAGAGATCACTAAAGAAGTGGTTTCAGATGTAAAAGAACATGCACCAGATGCTATCATTATTATGGTATCTAATCCTCTTGATGTTATGACTTATGTAGCACTCAAAGAATCAGGCTTCCCTAAAGAGAGAGTGATCGGTATGGCTGGTATCTTAGATTCAGCAAGAATGGCACACTTTATCCACGAGAAGATTGGTTATGGTGCAGGGCAAATTCGTGCTTCTGTTATGGGTGGTCATGGAGATGATATGGTACCACTTCCTAAGTTCTCAACAGTTGCCGGTGTACCGTTGACAGATGTACTTGATGAAGAGGACATTCTTGAAGTTGTAGAACGTACAAAGCATGGTGGAGCTGAGATCGTTGGTTATCTTAAAACAGGATCGGCATATTATGCTCCTGCAAAATCTACTGCACTTATGGTAGAAGCAATTTTAAAAGATACAAAACAAATTCACCCATGTGCAGTATATCTTGATGGCCACTATGGTCACTCTGATGTTGTTTCTGGTGTTCCTGTAGCACTTGGTGCAAATGGTGTTGAAAAACTTTTTGAGATGACGTTAAATGAAGGTCAAAAAACGAAGTTTGCTAAAAGTGTTGCATCAGTGAGAAGTATGATCGATGTACTTAAAGAGAAGAAATTTTTTGATTAGGACTTAAAATGAGAGAGATAGAATTTGATGTTATAGTAAAAGCGGTAAAAGATATGATCTTACATTGTGGTACAGATCTACCAAAAGATACTTATGAAGCACTTGAAGCTGCAATGGAAGCTGAAAAGTCACCAGTAAGTAAAGAGGTGATCCGTCAAATTCTTGAAAATGCAAACATTGCAAAAGATGAGAAAAGACCACTTTGTCAAGATACAGGTTTAGCTGTATTTTTTGTAAATGTTGGAGAAGATGTACGTATTAAGGGTGGTCTTCTTAGAGATGCCATTAACCAAGGAACAGAAGAGGGTTACACAGAAGGTTACCTAAGAGCTTCAACATGTGAACCATTCTCTCGTTTAAACCTGAAAGATACAGTTGGATATAACCTCCCAGCTATCGTTCATTTTGATATTGTTAAAGGTGATAAGATAGATATTGAATACGCTGCAAAAGGTGGTGGTTCTGAAAATGTAAGCCGTGCAAAAGTTTTTCCACCAGCAGCTGGTAAAGATGGTATCGTTGAATATGTGAAAGAAGTTATCTCTGATGCAGGTGGTAATCCATGTCCTCCTATCACTGTAGGTGTAGGTATCGGTGGTACATTTGAAAAAGCAGTTATCTCATCTAAACATGCACTTTTTAGAGACCTTGAAACAACCAATGCAGATCCAGAAATGGCTGAACTTGAAGAGAGAATGCTCAATGAGATCAATAATCTTGGTATTGGTGCTATGGGTATGGGTGGAACGAAAACGGCATTGGCTGTTCATATAGAGTCAAACCCATGTCACATTGCATCACTTCCTGTTTCTGTAAATGTTCAGTGTCACTCTTCAAGACACACCCATATTACGATATAAAGGAGAGAAGATGGCAACATATACATTAACAACTCCACTTTCATCTGAAGATACCAAACAGCTTGTAGCTGGTGATACAGTTTTATTAAATGGTACTATCTTTACTGCAAGAGATGCAGCACACAGTAGACTGGTAGACCTCATAGAAGCGGGTGAAGAACTTCCGTTTGATATTGAAGGTTCTGTGATCTATTTTGTTGGTCCAACACCACCAAAACCAGGTGATCCTATAGGAAGTGCCGGACCTACAACCTCTTACAGAATGGACTCCTTTTCACCAACTATGTTAAAGAATGGTTCCAAAGGGATGATAGGTAAAGGTAAAAGAAACCAGGCAGTGAAAGATGCCTGTGTTGATTATGACGGTATCTATTTTGGTGCAACAGGTGGGGCAGGTGCTTTACTTGGTAAGCAGATCACTTCAGCAGAGGTCATTGCTTATCCTGAGTTAGGACCGGAAGCTGTACGCAAGATCACAGTAAAAGATTTCCCCGTAACAGTTGTAAATGATACCAAAGGTAATGACATTTATCAAATGGGTCGTGAACAATACGAAGTAAAGAGTTAGGTCTCTTACTTCACCTCTCCAAATATTTATTTCCCTTTTTTATCTTTCCATTATTTTAACACTATTTCATTAAGCATAAGAGAGTATTATAGACAACTATAATATAAAAGGATCAGCTATGGAATATAGAATAGAAAAAGATACGATGGGGGAAATGAAAGTTCCTTCTGATAAATATTGGGCCGCACAGACACAGAGATCGGTACATAATTTTGAGATTGGTAATGAAAAAATGCCCTTGGAAGTGGTATATGGTTTTGCAAATCTTAAAAAAGCATGTGCCCTGGTCAATAATGATCTGGATCGTTTAGATGATGAAAAAACAGATGCTATTTCAAAAGCATGTGAGACCGTTCTTTCTGGTGAACTTGATGATAACTTCCCTCTGGTAGTTTGGCAAACAGGTTCTGGAACACAATCCAATATGAATATCAATGAAGTTGTTGCCAATAAAGCAATAGAGATCCTTGGTGGAGACTTTAGAAAAGATAAACTTGTACATCCAAACGATGATGTTAACAAAGGTCAAAGCTCAAATGATACTTATCCCACAGGTATGCGTATCGCAGAGGTCATTTCTGTCACTGATGATCTTATCCCCTCTCTAAACCAATTAAGATCTACCCTTCAAAGAAAAGTAGAACAATTTTCAGATGTGGTAAAAATAGGTAGAACACATTTACAAGATGCTACACCGCTTACTTTAGGACAAGAAATATCTGGTTATGTTGCAATGTTGGATGCCAATTTAAAACAGCTCAATGATGCACTTGTATATTGTAGAGAACTTGCAATTGGAGGTACCGCAGTTGGAACAGGACTGAACTCTCACCCAGAGTTTTCGCAAAGAGTTGCTGCGAAATTAAACGATTTTATGCAAAAAGATTATGGTTTTGTATCTCAGCCAAATAAATTTCATGCACTTACCGGACATGATGCAGAAGTGGTACTCTCAGGTGCACTTAAAGCACTTGCTGCAAATATGATGAAGATCGCAAATGATATTAGATGGTTAGCATCAGGCCCTAGATGTGGACTAGGGGAGATAGAGATCCCAGCAAACGAACCAGGATCTTCAATCATGCCAGGGAAGGTCAACCCAACACAAGCTGAAGCGATGACGATGGTCGCTGTTCAAGTCATGGGTAATGATGCAACTGTTGGCGTCGCTGCGTCACAAGGTAATTTTGAACTTAATGTCTTTAAACCGGTCATTGCATATAACATTTTACAGTCAACAAAACTGCTTGCTGACGCGATCAGAAGTTTTGATGTAAATTGTGCAGTAGGTATTGAGCCGATCAAAGAGAACATCGATAGATTTTTAAATGATTCTCTTATGCTTGTCACTGCATTAAATCCATATATTGGGTATGAAAATGCTGCAATGATTGCAAAGACGGCACATAAAAATGGTACCACACTTAAAGAAGAAGCTATCGCTCTTGGATTCATGTCATCTGAAGAGTTCGATACATATGTTAAGCCTGAAGAGATGATAAAAGCAAAATTCTAAAATATTCTCTTTGTGTTCCTTTTGTTTCAAAAAGGAGCACATTTATAGTAATACATCAAAATAAGAAAGAAAACTACTCCTAAATAGTGTGTAAATACATAACACTTTTTAATAATTATCATCTATTATACTTTAATTAATAAACTCTTATCATCTAAAACCGTATAATGTATTCATTATCAAAAAAAGGAGTACACGTGAATATTCATGAGTATCAAGCGAAACAAATATTCCAAAAGTATGGTGTTCCAACACCTAGAGGTATGATAGCTAATACACCTGCACAGGCTTTGACAAATGCACAAGAACTTGGTGGAAACATCTGGGTTGTTAAAGCACAGATCCACGCTGGTGGTAGAGGACTAGGTGGAGGTGTTAAACTTGCTAAATCTATCGATGAAGTAAAATCACTTGCAAGTGAAATTTTAGGTATGACTTTGGTGACGCATCAGACAGGACCTGAAGGTAAACTTGTTCATAAGGTTTACATTGAAGAGGGTGCAAACATTGAAGATGAGCTTTACCTTTCTGTAGTACTTGATAGAGCTGCTGAAATGCCGATCATTATGGCTTCTACTGAAGGTGGTATGGATATTGAAACTGTAGCTGAAGAGACTCCGGAAAAGATTATTAAGATCGCTGTTGATCCTGCTTATGGTTTCCAGGGTTACCACGGTAGAGAGCTTGTATTTGGTCTTGGTATCACAGATAAAGCGCAACAAAGAAAGATGATCGACTTTGCATCTAAACTTTATACACTTTATATGGAAAATGATGCTGAGATGATCGAGATCAACCCACTTATCAGAACTGCAGAGGGTGATTTCCTTGCACTTGATGGTAAAATGGGATTCGATGATTCTGCACTTGGGCGTCACCCTGATATTGAAGATATGAGAGATATCTCTGAAGAAGATCCTGATGAAAGAGAAGCTTCTCAGTATGGTCTTTCTTACATTGCTCTTGATGGAGAGATCGGTTGTATGGTAAATGGTGCTGGTCTTGCTATGGGTACTATGGATACTATCAACTATATGGGTGGAACACCAGCGAACTTCCTTGATGTTGGTGGATCAGCGAATGCTGAGACTGTTGCAAAAGGATTTGAAATCATTCTTAAAAATCCAAAAGTAAAAGCTATCTTTGTAAATATCTTTGGTGGTATTGTAAGATGTGACAGAATTGCAAATGGTATTATTGAAGCAACAAAAATGACAGATGTAAATGTACCTGTAATTGTTAGACTTGATGGTACAAATGCGCCAGAAGCAGCAGAAATACTTAAAAATGCAAATATTGATAATCTTATTGTAGGTGATGATTTAGGTGATGGTGCAGCCAAAGCAGTTGCAGCAGCGAAGGGAGAATAATTAATGTCAATTTTAGTAAATAAAGATACAAAAGTAATCGTTCAAGGTTTTACAGGTAAAGAGGGTTCTTTCCATGCTGAACAATGTATGGATTATGGTACACAGATCGTTGGTGGTGTAACACCGGGTAAAGGTGGACAAACACACCTTGGTCAACCAGTATTTAACACAGTTAAAGATGCTGTAAATGCTACAGGTGCGACAGTTTCTATGGTTTTCGTTCCACCTGCATTTGTTGCTGATGCTGTGATGGAAGCTGCATCTGCTGGTATTGAACTTGCTGTTATTATTACAGAAGGTGCACCGGTTCGTGATATGCAAGCTGCTAAAGCATGTGCTGTTAAAAATGGTATGATGACTATTGGGCCAAACTGTCCAGGTGTTATCACTGCTGAAGAGTGTAAAATAGGTATCATGCCTGGTATGATCTTCAAAAAAGGAAATGTTGGACTTATTTCTAAGTCTGGTACACTTACTTATGAAGGTGCTAACCAAGTGTGTAATGAAGGGTATGGTATTAGTACTGCTGTTGGTATTGGTGGAGATCCAATTATTGGTCTCTCATATAAACAACTTCTTCAAATGTTCCAAGATGATCCTGATACTGAATCAATTGTAATGATCGGTGAGATCGGTGGTGACCTTGAGATTCAAGCTGCAGCTTACATCAAAGAGAACATTACTAAACCAGTTGTTGCATTTATCGCTGGTCAAACTGCACCTGCAGGTAAGAGAATGGGACACGCAGGAGCTATTATTTCTGGTTCTGCGGGTACTGCAAAAGAGAAGATGGATGCACTTGAAGCAGCAGGCGTAAGAGTTGTTGTTTCTCCAGCTGAGATCGGTAAAGCGGTAAAAGAAGTTCTTTCATAAAAGAGTATTTTCTTCACAGTTAATTACTATGTTCTCGGGTTTCTTCCGGGAACATCACTCCTCTCTACACATAATCTACACATCTTTTCTCTATGATATAAAAAAATAAAGGTTATTTATGCAACAAACTTTTAAAGTCCTCAATGTAAAATGTAATGGTTGTGCTTCAACACTCAAACAGAAACTCCATGATAAGTTTGGTGATATAGAAGTAAATCTTGATGTAGAGCCAAGAGAGATCACTGTTGACATAGAGGATAACAAAATAGAAGCTTTGGGAGAGGCACTTAAAAAACTAGGTTATCCTTTGACTTCTGAAAAAATGGGATTTGTTGATGGTACATCTGTAAAAGCAAAAAGTTTTGTCTCCTGTGCTATAGGTAAAATGAATCAATAGTTTTCTCCTCATTTAACTTATAATAATTCACGGATATATATTTCAGAATTCACTATTTCTATGCTATAATTCGAGCAGGTGCAATAGGTAGTTGCTGGTGGTGTAAACCACGAGAGGAAAGTCCGGGCTGCAAATGAGACAGGACTCCATCTAACGGATGGCCAGAGTAATCTGAGGGCAAGTGCAACAGAAAGTATTCAGCCGTTTTACGGTGAAGGTGAAAGGGTGGGGTAAGAGCCCACCAGTGCTTATGGTAACATAGGCAGCTAGGTAAACCCTGTTCGCAGCAAGAAGTATATGGTATAAGTCTCATAAGCTGTTAGATCAGCACACATACTTCGCTTGAGCGTATTGGCAACACTACGCCTAGATAAATAACTATCCACGACAAAACCCGGCTTATCGTTGCACCTAGTATTAATGCACAACTTTGCAAAATGATGCAAAGCTCCTACTATATCAGTAACTATCACTAATTTGACAAGATTACAAATTTTAAAATATGTAATAAAATGCATATTAATGCACTAAATATCAAATAAACTTGTACAAAAACTTGTACCTTTCTTGAGAGTTATATTTTTTGGGTACAAGACTAGTCATATACAGCTATCTACGTATCAGTAGTTTCTAGGCTACTGTGCTTATTTCTTAAAATAATGCTGAATACCTAATTGATTTTTCATTCTTTCTATTGCTTCTGTTAAGAAGTATACTAAAGGAATGACATTCCCTTCTGTTTGTGCTAGTTCTAATGTTGCATAATAAAGTGCTTTATTATGTCCATCTATCATTGGAGGTAACATACCATTATTGATAAATTGATGTGCCATGATAAGTCTGCCAACTCGACCATTGCCATCACCAAAAGGGTGTATAAGTTCAAAATGTTCATGTGCATGAGCAATATCATCTATAGTTTTAACATTTGAATATTTCTTAACCCAGTACTCTACTTCTTCTGGAATATCTTCTGGTGCAGTCAATGTTATTTTTGTATCTGGTATGATACGTATCTTTGTTGAATATTGTCCTGCATCATCTCTAACACCTGCCATTAATCCAAAATGCCATTTTTTAATAATATCACTGTCAATATGTGTAATTCTTTTTTCTTTTGTATCGATTAAAATCTGCTTTGTTAAAAATGCAAGATTATTCATTTCAAGAAACTTTCGTTTATCAATATCTTTCTCAATAAAATTTCCATCAACTACTTTATAAAATAAAGTTTCATCTGCATCATCTATCTCAACTTCTAACGAACCAAAAGCATTTTTTCTACTCACCTCTGTAACGATATCAACATTATCAATAAATTGTTCATGATTCTCTTTAGATAACGATTTTACTCGACTATCAACATCAGCTTTATTTAAATTGGGGATAATGCAATGTGTGGCAAAAAGTACATCAATACTAAGCTTGTTTTCTTTAGAAATACTAACATTATCATCTTTCCAATTCTGTATAGACATACGATGTACGCTTAATGCTTCTGCTAGTTTTGTTGAAAATTTATAATGCTTTAAAAGTGCTTTAATTTTTTCTTTATATGTATATTCTTGCATATTAAAATCCTTTTATGTATATTTGTTAGTCATATTATATCAAAAAATGATTAATGAATGTGATAAATTGATATATTTATAGTCATATTGTTAAATTATAGATTAATTTATATGATAATTTTCTATATAATTAATCATATTATATGGAAAAATGAGACTTAATGCAAAAAATGGCGTGCTGAAAACTCAAGCAAACTACGCTATATAGGGTACTAAAAAGAGTTTATCTACAAATGGCTGTAAAGAAAGTTAAAAAAGATGTTCAAAATGTCAAAGTTTAGAGACAAAAAAGAATGGTAAATCCAAAGGGATTCAGAGCTATAAATGCTTAGAATACGGTGTGCGTTTTTCATCAAAAAGAAGACAAAAAAAGCTTCATCATATTATATTCAATGAGTACTTTTATTACGTCGTATAAGTGGCTACATGCTAAGCTTGGCAGCCAATGAAAAAGGGGAAACCCAGGAGTTTTTGTTGGTTCTAATCATCATTGAGTGTTTCCACGAACCAATCCCGCCACCCAATCAAATCGTCTATATTCAAACAAAGGCTCAAATTGAACCAGTCTCACATTTTGATCCTATGACAATCAAAGGGGAGATGCTAGTTGAAAGAAACAGTAATGAGCTTTATCTTGTAGATGATGGTGGCATCATCAGCAGTAGTTATATTATAAATGCCGAAAGTGTAAAAAAGTACTCTAAGTGAGAAGTAGAATTTATTGGTTCTAAACATGGAAGAAAATACAATCTAATAAAGTTAGCTGTTTTAAAACCTTACAAAATGTGCTATAGAGAAATTTTTACTAAAAAAAGTGACACAAAAAGTGTCACCACTGTATCGATAGATACCGTATATACGGGAATAGGGTATAACTTATCGTTGCACCTGTGATTTAAAGGGTATTTATACCTCTTAATTACTTAACTTCATTTATTGAATCTTCACTATTTTTAATGTAACTAAAACATTCTATTTTATAAAGTTTTGAAAATAGTCTTGTTATTATTTAATTCTTCTGCTATAAATGATATAAAAAAGGATGAATAATGAAAACTAAACTAATGATTTTTTTTACATCTCTTGCTCTTTTATCAATCAATGTATCTGCTAGTACAGAAATAAATAATGCCTTGAAAAAACAATGTGATTATTTAGTCAATGAAAATGGTAAAAATATTGAGGCTTACAATACATACTTACTTGGTATAGTTACTGGCATGAAATATGTAATTCCCATTGAAGAAGCAAAAGAATATGGCAAAAACACCAAAGCAGGTGAAATCAAAATAAAAGCATGTGAAAATACTCTAAATCATATGACTTCACTTGGATTTGAACTTGACTATTTGAGAGAAACACTAATGCTTTTCTCTATTAGATATGATTAAGCCATTCATTAAGTAAATTGCCATAAATAGATAAATCAAAGGTAAGGATATGAAGACTAAACTAAAATCAACTGGCTTTGTATATGTTTTTGTGAAAAATATTACTCTATCGTCTTTAGTTGTTCGGATATCACTTTTTTTATTAACTTGGTGGGTGCTTACAGATGGTGATGCATCTTCATGGTGGATTGGTTTACCGGCTGTAATACTGAGTACTATTGTAAGTATAACACTTTTTCCTCCAGTGCATATCACATACATGAGACTAGCAGCATTTATGCCACTTTTTTTAATTTATTCTATTAAGGGTGCATTAGACGTTGCTTTTCGCGTTTTTCATCCACGTCTACCTATTACACCAGACATGGTAAACTATTCCTTAAGTTTACCTCCTGGTTTACCACGTATCTTTATGGTAAGCTTAGTGAATTTAATACCGGGTACATTAGTAGTTGAACTGAAGGACAATCAATTAAGAATTCATGTCATGGATAGTCGACATGATTTTAAAAGGGAACTCGCTATATTAGAAGAACAAGTAACGAAAATATTTGGTTCACCTGAAAATTTTTATAAAGGAGATAAGTTTAATGCAACGATTTAAGAATTTTTTATGTGTAGTGGAGCCTGAAAATGGAAATAAAATGGCACTCGAACGTGCTTTGACACTCGCAAAAAATAACAGTGCAAACCCCACAGTGATAAATTTTTTCCCAGGCCCGGGCATGAATGCAAACATGTTTAAGCATAACATATCGGACGATATTGAAGCATCTATAATAGATTCTAAAACTGAGCAGTTGAAATTTTTTATTGATAATATCCCCATCGAAAAGACAGGAGAATTAATTGATTTTCTTAAACCGAAAAAAAATCTTATCAAAGGATTTTCAAACAAAGTGATTCCAGAGTTTACAAAAAAAAATGATGCTGATTTGGTCATTCTGGGAACTATAGGAAACACTGGTATTCCAGGGTTAATAATCGATAATACTGCAGAAGATATATTTAACCAGATTCATTGTTCTGTTCTCGCAGTCAAACCATCTGCATTTTTTTCACCAGTTACTCTGAAGAAGTAGTAGAATATGCATACTGCTTTACTTTTGCTTGCAATGTTTTTAATGCTTAACCTTATTGCAGGTATGTGGCGGATTCTCCGTGGTCCAACTACTGCTGACCTTATGCTTGCAGCTCAATTGTTTGGTACAATCGCAGTAGCAATGCTACTAGTATTAGCTGAAGTATCAAACCAGTCCAGTCTACGTGATGTAGCATTGATTTTTGCTCTTTTGTCTGCTGTTACGGCAGTGGCTTTCGTACGCCGAACCGACCCGAAGGAGACACACAATCATGACACTGATTGAATATGTATCACTGGTTTTTCTTTTAATAGGAGCATTCTTTTTCCTTGCAGGAACTTTCGGACTTCTTCGATTTCCCGATGTATACACGCGTCTACATGCATTAACCAAGGCTGATAATATAGGACTGGGTTTTATCATTCTGGGTCTTTCACTACAGGCTGATTCATTTGTTACAGTTGCTAAATTGATACTAATATGGATACTTGTACTTCTTTCAGGATCTAGTGTGGCACATTTGGTTGCTAAAAGTGCATTACAGAAAGGAATACGTTTATGGAAATCATGATTAAAATTTTTGATGGATTATTATGCATAGTTTTATTATGGGTTGGATGGCAATCACTTTCTACTACGAATTTATTTAAGTCCATAGTATTGTTTATTACTTTTGGACTGCTCATGGCAATTTCTTGGGTTCGTTTAAATGCTATTGATGTTGCGATAGCTGAAGTAGCCATTGGAGCTGGTTTGACCGGTGCACTACTATTGGCTGCATTGGCAAAATTACAGAAAACAACGCATATGGATAAAAGCTCACATATTTCGGTCAATAGTAAATATGAACAAGGAACAAACAATTGACTGCCAATAAAAACAAAAGGGAGGATAAGATAATCCGTTTTCTGCTAATAATGTTGTTGGCATTTATTGCTTCAGTGGTAGGATATGCAGTATTTTCCTTACCTGAATCGCCGACAAACCTTCAGGGATTGGTGGATAATAATATAGATATAAGTGGTGTAAGTAATCCCGTTACAGCTGTATTGCTAAATTTCCGTGTTTACGATACCTTCCTCGAGATGATAGTGCTTTTAGTTGCTCTGCTAGGTGTTTGGTCTATGAAAGAAGTACCTATAGAGTCTATTAGTGATTTTAATAATCCTGTACTTCATACGCTAGTTGACCTTTTAGTACCTTTTACAATATTAGTTTCCATCTATTTATTGTGGGTAGGTGCCCATGCTCCAGGAGGTGCCTTTCAGGCTGGATCTGTATTTGGAGCAGGACTCGTTTTACTGATGTTATCTGGACGTCAGCCATTTTTGAATTTCAAAGGCTTGCCACTTCATTTTGCTCTTATTATAAGTGTGATGATATTTATCAGTATTTCAATATATAGTATTTTTACAACAGGAGAATTACTGAAGTATCCTCTCTCTGAGGCAAGCAGTATTATCTTTATACTTGAGGGGATGGCAACTGTTTCTATCGGACTTACTCTGTCCCTGTTGTTCTATGGTATTTATACAAAAAAGAAATCTAAATCATGAATATGCTTTTTATATATGCCTTAACAGGTACTGGACTTTTTTTTATCGGACTTTATGCCTTGATCATTCATACTCATTTATTACGAAAAATCCTGGCACTAAATATAATGGGAAGTGGCGTATTTTTAGTACTTATATCCCTCGCAATGCGTAGTGGTTATTCAACTCCAGACCCTGTTTCCCATGCCATGGTGATTACTGGTATAGTAGTTGCTGTCTCAGCTACTGCACTCGCATTGGTGCTCATGTTAAGGGTAGTTGATATAACAGGCAAACCTGATCTCCATGACCAGGAGGATGAATAATATGATACAGTTTATTACGACTCTTCCCTGGGCTATACTTTTGATCTTATTTCCTTTAACTGGAGCAATTATCAGTTTCCTCTGGTCAAAACAAGGTAATAAAATAGGGCTTATCACTATAACTTTTGTACTCATCTCAGTTGTGTTTTTAGGATGGTCTATGATTGAAAAAGGCGTCTATCTTCATAATGTAAGTGGATGGGGTGCACCATTGGGTATTAATCTATATGCTGATGGATTAAGCCTTATCATGCTTATTATGACTTCTTTAGTAGGTTTAGGAATCAGTATCTATGCTATTAGTTATTTTTCTGCAGATCAATCAAAACGATTTTGGCCACTTTGGCTCTTGATCATAACTGGATTAAATGCACTATTTTTATCAGCGGACATTTTTAATTATTATGTTACTTTGGAACTCATAGGTCTTTCAGCTGTTTCTTTGACTGCTTTGGGAAACACTCGGAAAGCCTTTTTGGGAGCTATGAGATATCTTCTTGCAACACTTTTAGGTTCATTACTCTATCTCTTTGGAGTAGGACTCCTTTATCACGGTTTTGGAAGTCTTGACATAGCCACACTCTCTCAAAATGCTCAAGATATACCAATACTCTGGGTATCATTGGCACTTATGAGTGGTGGATTACTACTAAAGACGGCCCTTTTCCCGCTTCACTTCTGGCTTCCTCCTGCCCACTCGAGTGCACCTGCACCGGTTAGTGCATTATTGTCTGCTTTAATAATCAAATCCTCTTTTTATATCCTTATACGTGTTTGGTTGAGTATCTTTGGTCCTTTGAGTGATGATACTGTAGAAAATATTTTTGGTTTTTTAGGTGCTGCAGCTATTTTATGGGGTTCTTTTCAAGCTTTGAGACAGACGCGATTAAAGCTATTAGTAGCCTATTCAACCGTAGCTCAGATAGGATACCTCTTTTTGGCTTTCGCATTGGCAATGAGTGGTGGTTCTATCGCTTGGAATGCAGTTGTTTTTCTGGCTTTTTCCCATGCGCTGGCAAAAAGTGCCATGTTCCTTGTTGTAGGTAACTTATTGCGCTTTGGTGGACACGACGAAATCATACATCTTGACCGCGTTGCACAACGTTTGCCTATTACCACAGCTGCATTTGTCTTAGCAGGTATAAGTATTATAGGATTACCGCTAAGTGGAGGTTTTATCGGAAAATATTTTCTTCTTGAGTCAGCACTACTACAAGAGCAATGGGTTTTTGTAATTATTCTCCTTGTAGGTAGTTTATTATCTGCTGCATATATATTTAAAGTTATAAGTCATTTTTTTACCCCATCGTCAATTACTCATAATGCTAAAAGAATTCCTGCAAACATGGAGTGGTCAGCATTGTTACTGGCATTTACTGTGATCCTTTTAGGATTATTCACTTCTTCAGTCTTATCTATTATTGATTTGGGCTCTCCATTTGAATTACAAGGAGCGAAGCTATGAATTTAGATAACTTAATTCCTTTTTTGATGATAATGAGTTCATTTTTACCTGCTATTATCATTTTTGGACTCGCAGAAGAAAGACGAAGTTTACGTAGATCATTAAACCTTATTGGTGTTGTTTTAACACTTGCATTTGTTGTTTTTATGTTTATTGGTGTTTATCAGGGCCAACACTATGAAACACGTTTTGCTTTATTGCCAAATATAGACCTAGTCCTTCTTGCCGGCCCAATAGCTTTGTTCTTTGGAGGACTTTCAAGTGTCTTATGGCTTCTAACAACTATCTATGCTATAGGTTATTTGGAAGGTTCCAAACACCGTAGCCGATTCTTCGGTTTTTTTAGCCTTTGTATTACTGCCACTCTTGGAGTAGCCTTCTCAGGTAACCTCATTACTTTTTTAATTTTTTATGAAATGTTGACCTTGGTTGCATACCCGTTGATTGTACATCGAGGGACAGAAGAAGCTCGCCTTGCGGGACAAAGCTATCTTAAATATACAATTTTTGGGGGTGCACTACTGTTGCTGGGTACGGTATGGCTCTACACATTAACAGGAACATTAGAATTTACACCACGTGGATTTATAGAAAATGTAGCTGAAGAGCATTATTATGCCCTTGTGAGTATTTACATATTACTGATTACGGGATTTGGAGTTAAGGCTGCACTTGTTCCTCTACACGGATGGTTACCACGTGCCATGGTTGCGCCTGCACCTGTGAGTGCACTTCTTCATGCAGTTGCAGTTGTAAAAGCAGGAGCATTTGGTATTGTTCTTGTAGTTTATGAAGTATTTGGTGTTGAGAAAGCAGCAGATATGGGACTTACTCAGCCATTAGCTATTTTAGCGGCCATCACTATTATATATGGATCGATAATGGCTTTGTTTCAAGATGACCTAAAACGAAGACTCGCATATTCGACAGTAAGTCAAGTTTCTTACATTATTTTGGGTGTAGCCATTGTGGGTCCAATCGCAACAATAGGTGGAGTAGTACATCTGGTTCACCAAGGAGTGATGAAAATCACACTTTTTTTTACAGCAGGTATTTTCGCAGAGACTCTTGGTATTCACAAAGTAAGCGAAATGAATGGCGTTGGTCGCCGTATGCCGTTAACAATGATTGCTTTTACAATTGGGGCACTTGGCATGATAGGTGTACCACCAATCGCTGGGTTTATTAGCAAATGGTATCTTGGTCTTGGAGCACTCGAGGCAGATCAAGGGTGGGTGGTTTT
Source organism: Sulfurovum sp. (assembly GCA_965657515.1). GTDB lineage: Bacteria > Campylobacterota > Campylobacteria > Campylobacterales > Sulfurovaceae > Sulfurovum. Next base: position 16,541 of record CBFHPE010000003.1, on the reverse strand, counting down.
AATCCTGGTTGGTAGTAGTCTTTTGAATGCAGGATATTTCCTACCAATTTTATATCGTGCATGGTTTCTGCCTACACCGGAAAAATGGCCTCATGAACGTAATTTTGGTTCAAATGAAACTTCCTTAATGCTACTGATACCACCACTAATCACTGCGTCGTTAGCACTTATCTTTGGTCTCTTGGCATCATCTCCATACAGTCCGCTTGAGTGGGTTGAATTTATTGCAAGTAGGGAGTTTTATTAAATGAATACAACTTTTTTACATTTTCTACTATTAATAAGTGTGATATGGCCACTATTGTTGGTATTCATGTTAACATTCAAAAAACTTCACTCCAGGCTACTTTACATAGCATCATGGGGAGCATTACCTGGTTTAATTGCAGTGATAGCTGCTTCAACCAATGTGTCAAATATTGAACTTTCTTGGTTACTTTTTGGTGGTACTTACGCCCTAGATGAAACCGGAAAAACATTCATGTTGTTAGCGACACTGTTGTGGAGCTTATCAGGTCTGTATGCAAGGAGCTATTTTAAGACTATAGAAAAGCAAGTGCGTTTTTATCGCTATTTTTTACTAGCTATGGCTGGGAATTTCATTTTGATACTTGCTCAGGATATGATCAGTTTCTATTTTGGTTTTACGCTCATGAGTTTTGCTTCATATGGGTTAATAGTCTTTAATAAAAAAACTATTAGCTTCAAGGCAGGGCTTGTGTATATTTCATTAGTCATACTTGGTGAAGTTATATTATTTTCAGCATTATTAATGATCGCCAGTACTTCTGAGAGCATAGTATTTCGAGCTATCACTGAGAACATCATGTTGGACCCTAACCATGATCTGATCATATTGCTGATCTTAATCGGCTTTGGATTAAAGGCCGGTGTTTTTGGACTTCATATGTGGCTCCCGCTAGCGCATCCTGTGGCACCAGCACCAGCAAGCGCTGTACTTTCCGGTACGATGATAAAAGCAGGTATACTTGGTTGGATAAGGTTTTTACCACTAGGAGAGGCCCCCTTTCCTGATTGGGGTACTGTTATGATCATTTTGGGACTTTTTACAGCTTTTTACGGTGTGGTTATCGGGTTGACCCAGCGTGATCCCAAAACTGTTTTAGCTTATTCCAGTATTAGTCAGGTTGGAATCATTACAATGTCTATTGGTCTAGGGATGCAAGTTCCTGAAATTTGGCCTGTCATACTTACCGGAATTGCGTTCTATGCACTTCACCATGGTCTTAGTAAAGGTGCACTTTTTTTAGGAGCAGGCATTTCTGGAAGCCAAAAGTACGTCCAACGGGTTTGGATATGGTTCGGACTTTGGTTGCCTGCTTTGGCAATTGCAGGTGCGCCATGGACGAGTGGTATGCTGGCTAAAGATTTGGTTAAAAATTATTCGTTATATGCTCCTGCACCTTGGGATACACTTTTACCTCATTTACTGTCAGCTAGTGCAGTTGCCACAGCACTTCTAATGTCAAGATTACTGTATTTGCTTCGTCCATCTTCTGAACCTTACGGTTTGGATCCCTTAAGCAAGCTTATATTACCGTGGGTGTCATTACTACTAATTATTATTTTACTTCCTTGGTTAGCACACTACTTGTTTGAATACTCGATAAAAAACCACATACTTGGTAGCCTATGGCCTCTTCTATTAAGTTTTGTTATTAGCATTTTGGTATATAAAATGCATTTATTTCATAAAGTAAAACCAATTCCTGCAGGTGACATACTTGTATGGATTGAATTTTCCTTAAGTTTACTTCGAAATTATATTAAAAAGTTAAATGATTTTACTAAACAATATAATACTTTACTACAACAATATTGTCAGGCAAGAATAAAATCAGTCCAAACAGTTTTTTTTAATAAGTTAAGGCACATAGAATCATCTTTAGCCCGCTGGGAGATATCTATACTTCTGATGGTAATTATCATTAGCATAGTAGTTTTTTTCTCTTCTACGAGTTAGAGTTCCAAATATTTAGCTATGGTTGTCCTTACTAGAATTTTAAAGTAATTTATGAAATAAAAAGAGATCAACTTTTAAGAAAACAAATGACACTAAATGTGTCTCAATATACTAATAAATATAGTAAAAATGGGGGTAGGGCATAGCTTATCGTTGCAGATCTAATTTCTCAAGGGTATCATACCTCTAAATCACGTACTTTCATCTAGACAATCTTCCCTATTTTTACCTAAGCAAAACTAGCTGCTATTTAGACATCTGAATGGTATTAACAGTAAATCTGACATTAGATGGCGTATTGGATTGATATACTTCTGACATTTTATTTTTCCTTATTCTCCACTTATTCGTTTAACAGCTGCCAAAGCCATATATAGATTATAAAATGCATTATTATTGGCATTTAGGGCGGCAGTTAAATCAGATTGTGTTTTAAGTAGTGTCAAGGTATCTACCTGACCATAGTCGTAACGATCCTTTGTTATACGGAAATTTTCTTCAGCACTCTCTTTAGCACGTCTAGAAACATCCTGTGCATTTTTAGCGGTACGATATGCTTCATATGCATCAATGATCTGATAGCGTAACTCCAGTTTCATTGCATCAATATCTGCATTGATACCACTCACTTTTTCTAATGCTCCTATACGTCGCGCTTCATCAGCACGACCATTGTAAAGGTTCCAACTGACATTAACTGTGGTTGCGAACTGATCTTTATGTTGTACAGTACTCCCACCAAACTGAAGACTCTTGTCATTGACCATGTATTCACCCTGCAGATCAACACTAGGATAAAAATTTCCTGTCGCCACAGTATATTCCTCCTGTAACGCTGCTTTTTGTTTATAAAGTGCCTGCAATTCACTTCGGTTTTTAAGCGTACGTTCGAGTAAGACATCAATAGTCTCAACAAGTATTATCTTTCCGAAAACCTCATTAATCACTTCATCTCTACTAAGAGAAACACCCATGACACGACCAAGATTGTCTCTAGTACGAATAGTATCACTTTTTGCACTGACAAGTGCCTGTTCCGCCCTTAAACGATCAACATCAATAAGCAGCAGTTCATTTTTGGCGATCATTCCTTGTTCATAACGTGTTTTTGTATCATTGTATGAACGGGTAAGCGAGCTAAGTTCATCTTTTTGGGTCCTAACAGCTTTTTTTGCCTTGAGGTAAGTAGTATAGGCGTCCATAACATAAAGTATGACATCCTCTTGTTTTGCTCTTAGAAGTAGTCGCTGTGCATCAGTCTCCAGTTCGCGTGCATTAACGGTGGCTTTATCTGCAAAACCGTTAAAAAGATTATATTTAGCTGTCAAATTGTAGTTATATGCAGGACTGTAACTGAAAGCTGTTGTCTTATCAACATCTTTCCAACCGTAACCGGCATCAAGTGTAGGTTGAAAGGCTGCTTTTGCTCCAAGTGTATTACTTTGGGCATAGCGCATATCACTTTGTGCTCTTTTTATAGCAGGAGAATGTGTCATAGCACGTTCAACCGCTTCATCGATATTCAAAGACCAGAGTGATATCGACGTTATAAGTAGTAAGAAAAAAGTTTTCATATGTTTAGCTCCTTAGCGTTATTATTTAATTTTTCAAATCTAATGGCAAAATACATTAAAGCCGGTGTGACAAAAATGGTAAAAAACATAGAAAATGCCAGACCACCTGTGATAACTGAACCCAGACCACGGTAGAACTCTGAACCTGGACCCGGTACCAGTACAAGAGGAAGCATTCCAAAAATTGAAGTCATGGAACTCATGAAAATTGGACGTAGACGACTGTGGGTAGCTTCTATAATGGCTTCTTTATACTTCATTGCGTTATATCGGATATTGTTAAGGGATTGGTATACAATCAGGATGGCGTTATTAACAACAATCCCGATAAGTATCATAAATCCAAGCATAGTCAAAACGTCAAGTGGCTGAGGGCTTAAAAATCTATTTGTTAATTCCAGGCCTATAAATCCTCCTGCCATTGCCATAGGAACAGTAAACATGATAACCAGAGGATAGATAAAGTTTCCAAATAGTGCACTCATCAGCAAATAAATGATCATCAATGCAAACAGTAGACTCCATTTCATGGAGTTTACAGTCTCAACAAGTTTATCTGCATTTCCCGCAAGTGTCACTTCTGCTCCCTTGAACATTCCCTCTCCACGCATTTTACTAAGTGTTCCATCCAAACGTTCAACAGCTTCTTCAAGTGTCATGCTGACTGGCGGCGTTACCTGAAGAGTGATAGTACGCTTACCACCAACATGACGAATCTTCGTAATTCCTGTTGTATGTTCCAGGGAAGAGAGTTCTGACATGGGAACGAGTCCTGCATTTGGTGTCGCGACTTGTGTGAGGTAAAGTGCTTCAGGTGAATTAACTTGTTCATCATATGATTTAAGAATCATATCAATAGATTTTTTCCCCTCTTCAGTATATTCGCTGATCTTACGACCATCTAAAAGTACATCAGCAGCAAAACCAAAACTACTGCTGTTAAGGCCAACTGAAGCTAAGGCATTTCTCTCAGGAAAGAGATGTGCTTCGGGGAATAACAGTTCAATGGAAGGTACGGGCCTGATCTGTGCACCTTGCATTTGCTGTGAGAGTGTACCAAAAAGCATACCACCTATATTTGCCAGTGTTTCAATGTTTTTACCGCTAATGTCTATGTCTATACTTCGTCCTTCTCCAATACCCTGTTCAAAGACACCACTCTGCAGGGTAATCCCAAAGATACCCGGATAACTGTTGACTGCAGGCATCATAAACGGAATATATTCACCAGCACGTTGCTCTTCTTTCGATATCATTCCCTGTATGATAAAGTCACCCCAGGCAACATAAAAGGTATTTTTAATGGGAGGGATACCATTAAGTTCTTCTTTATAATGTGGCTTCATATATTCATACAGCCCGTAACCCACTTCTTTGGATTCCTCGACTGAAAGACCTGGTGGAGGTATTAAAATATTGAGGATTAGATTTTGATTTCCCTGAGGAAGGTACTCCATTTTTGGGAAAAGTAACCAGATGGTCATTACTGATATCCCAGCCATAGATAGGATGATCGTAAACTGGTTTCGTCGTTGTTTAAGACTCCATCTGACAATATGCATAAAAAAGTTGTTCACTTTCCCACCTAGTGTCATCAGTAGACTTTCATGATGATGCTTTGCAGCAAGCTCTTCATTGCTGAGATGTTGATCATTGCCAGTAAATTTCATCAATTGGGTCCAGAGCATAGGAATAACTGAAATAGAAACAAAAAGTGAAAAAACAATAGCAGCAGTGACGGCAATGGCAATATCTTTAAACAGCTGACCTGCTTCTGATTCCAATAAAATAACCGGTAAAAATACTGCGATAGTTGTTAAAGCTGAAGCGATCAAAGCACCCCATACCTCCATTGTACCATCATGTGCTGCCTCAAAAAAACGTTTACCCATCTTACGATGGCGGTCTATATTCTCCAAAACAACGATAGCACTATCAAGGAGCATACCAACGGCAAAGGAAATTCCTGCCAATGAGATGGTATTGAGACTACGATCCATAATATTTAAAACAATGAATGTTGAAATGATACTTACCGGAATAGCCATAGCAACCACAGTGGTTGAAGAGAATGAACGTAAAAACAAAAGAAGTATGATAATGGCTAGAACACCTCCAATGATAATGTTCTGCTGAACAAGATCTATGGCACCCTGAATATATTTACGCTGATCATAGAACCACTCCAAATGAATATCTTTGGCTGGAAGAACGTATGTATTGAGGTGTTTAAAAACCGCTTCTACACGATCAGTCGTACCAATAACATTTGCATCAGGGTTAACACGGATACCGTAAACAAGTGACTTGTGTAGTCCTGCTTGCGTTCCTGATAAAATGTTTGCAACAATTTTTTCATAGCCTCTTGAAACTGTAGCTACATCAAGGAGACGAATAGTACGTTGACCATCGTCAAAAAGAACCATCTGTTCAAGAGATTGTATAGAAGTGAAACGTGCTTTTGTACGAACACGATACGTACGACGATCAATGTCTACCGTACCAGCAGCAGTATCTTGGTTTTCACTTTGGATAGCTTTGGCAACCTGATCAATACTTAGGCCATAAGCTGCCAAACGTTCAGGCATAAGCTTAATGTGCATCTGCTCTTCTGTACCACCGGGCATAAAAACACTTGCTACACCTTCAATACGTTCAAACTGCTCATTGATATTATTCTCCAAATAGGTTTTATAAGTGTCAATATCTTTTGTATTTCCCTCATTAGTGGTGAAGCCCATCCAGATAACAGGTGAGGCATTTGAACCTGCTGATGCAATGACCGGCTGCAAAACATTCTCAGGATAACTTTCTACCTGATTGAGTTTATTTGATACTTCCAGCAGAGCCTTATTCATATCTGTACCTACACTGAAGGTCAAAGTGATTTCTGCAAGATTATCTGAAGCCGTTGCTTCATAAGATACAAGATTGGGAGTCGACTTGAGTTGTTCTTCCTGTTTATCAATGATATCACGCTCAACTTCACTTGGTGTTGCCCCAGGCCAGATCGTACTTACACCAATCTCAGGCTGTGTAACACTTGGTGTCAATTGATAAGGCAGTTTATTCAAAGCAACTGCCCCAAACATTATGATCAACACAACACCGACAATAATACTAACCGGTTTTTTAATAGATAGGTCAATAATATTCATGACTTACTTCTTTTCCATTACAGGCATATTTGGGAAAATACGCTCATTACCCTTAGTGATAATACGCATCTGTTCTGCTAAGCCTTCACCGGAGATAGCCGCAAGATTCATTTTATAGCCTATAACATTTACTGGAATCATCACTGCCATACCATCAATAGCTGCAAAGACAACGGTCTGACCAAATCGTTTGATGACAGCATCACGCGGGATCATAAATGATGTCTGTTTTTTGAGTGTCGGGACTTTAACATCTATACGCATCCCCTCAATTAATCCTGTATTTTTTGGAACATTTAATTCGACTGGGAAAGTACGTGAAGCCGTATCTGCAACAGGTATAACACTTTTCAGTGTAACTTCGATCTCCTGCTTTTCAATAAACGCCTGGAAGCTTGTATGACTCGTCAATGTTTCTATCAACCTAGCAGGAATGTTCAGTCGTGCTTCAATGGTGTCAGTGGCTACCAATGTAGCAACTACATTGCCTTTCCCCACCCATTCACCAATTTCAACGTTACGTGTTGCGATAACTCCATCAAACGGTGCCTTGATGTGTGTTTTTTCAAGCTGTGTGGTCATAGCTTTAAGTTCATTGCGTACTGCACTGGTAGAAGCACGTGACTTTTCCACACCATAGTAAGACTGGTCGTAATTGCTTTGAGAGACACTGTTACGGTCATAGAGTGCCTTAGTACGGTTAAAATCACGCTCTTGACGTGCAAGATCTGATTCAAGTGCTTTCAGGCTTGATCTTTTAGCGGCAATATTTGCCTGAAGTACTTCGCTGTCTAGCTCGACCAAAACAGTATTTTTAAGAACCTCTTGTCCTTCACGAAAATTGAGTGTACTCACTATGCCTTCAAATTCGGATGCAAGTTTACTCTTCTTATCATAATAGAGTGTGCCAACATAAGTTTGAAGTGGATTAATAATACCCTCCTTAATGGGCGCAGTAGTTACAAGAGAAGGAGGCGGTGCTTTTTGTTCTTGGGCAGAATAGAGTAAAGATGAAGCTATTAATAAAATTGGTAAAATATTTTTCATGATTTTCCTTTTAGTATTTGTATTATGCATTTGAAATTCCATTCCAGTAGATCTCAAATGTTTTTTCAATATTTTCTGGTGTACATTGTTCAGGTTGATTAATGAAATAAAGTATATTCATACGTATGCTCCAGATGTAATGGTCTGATAGATAGTTGATATCATCAATTTTCATGATCTTTTGATCAATAGCGTCGTGAAAGGTTGTCATACAAGTTTTAAAACGTTCATAAGCTTCATTGATAGCTAATTCGCTGGCGTAGTAAGTAAATGAATATTGTTCCATAAAGTGCGTGTATTCAACATGAGATACTCCCCATTCGATATCAAGTTTCCATTTTTGACGCAGTCGTTCGTATACGCTGCCTTGGGGGTCAAAATATTTTTCCTGATATTCAAGAATTGAGTCAAATATAGAATTGTAAAGGGCATGTACCAAGTCTTCTTTTGTCTTAAAATGATGAAATAGTGTTCCTGTCGCAACTCCAGCTTCTTTCGCAATTAAAGATGTTGCTGTACCCTGAATACCTTTTTCAACAAAAAGGCTCATCGCGGTTTGAAGTATTTTTTCACGTTTTTCTGTACCCATTAGTACCTCCAGACTGATTAGTCAGTTTGTATAGTATCAAGATTTAGCTGAAACAGAACATTTCTCATTACATCTACAATAATAATACATGGTAAAATGATTATTTAAAGAATGTAGGGTAAGATAGTTGCTAGATAAAGAAGTAAATAATCAGTCTATATGTTTGTTTTGATTCTTTTTGGTTATTATATTTCCTGGTTAAGACTGTTTTTTAAGTCATAGGCACTTTATACTATTGTATCCAGCTGCAAAGTGCAGTGGGAGGAGAACTTAAACAATGAAACAATTCTACACTTCAATATTAGTAATCTTGTCTCTTATGCTATCAATTCAGTTTGTGGAGGCAGCTACTCCTGCAAAAGTTATAGTCTCTCAAGTCAAAAAGCAAACTTTTAAAGACCCAGTAGAAGCACTGGGAACCTTGCGAGCTAAGGAAAGTGTAGAATTAATGTCGACGGTGACTGAACATGTTAAAGCTATTCATTTTGACGATGCACAGCGTATAAAAAAAGGCACGCTACTGCTTGAGATGCAGATAGAAGAAGAACTTGCGGCATTGGAGGAACAAAATGCTATATTGAGTGAAGCAAAAAAGCAAGTGAATAGATATAAACCTTTGATATCAAATGGGTCTGTGGCACAAACAAATCTTGATAATGCCAAATTGGAAGTCTCTAAGGCTAATGCACGAATTTATGCTATTAAATCACAAGTTGAGGAACGTCGTATACTAGCACCGTTTGATGGTGTTATAGGACTTCGAAATATCAGTGTAGGTGCAATGCTTGACTCTGGTACGCTTATTGCTACTATTCATGATGATAGCGTGATGAAATGTGATTTTGCGCTCCCTTCACTTTTTTTATCTACACTCAAAACTGGCATAAAAATCAAAGCAAAAACGGATGCTTTTCCTAAAGAAGTGTTTCATGGAGAAATTTTGCATATAGACAATCAAATAGATCCCATCACACGGAGTATCATGGTAAGAGCTCTCATCGACAATACTGATCATCGTTTAAAGCCTGGACTTTTAATGCAAATAACGTTAGAGACCAATATCCGTCAAGCACTGGTTATTCCTGAGGAAGCGATCATTCCAAATGGTGATAAAAATTTTGTTTTGGTAGTTATCGAAAAAGAGAAGATCAAAACGGTAGAAAAACGCTTGGTTGAAACAGGTACAAGAGAACCAGGGAAGGTGGAGGTGCTATCAGGTCTTTTAGTAAATGATCTGGTGGTTATACAGGGGATTATGAAGGCAAAACCTGGAAACCCGATCAGGATACAAGCGATACAAAAAAATGATGAGACTTTTATGGAACTGGTGGAAAAGAATAACCTATGATATTATCTGATATCTCTATTAAACGTCCCGTGTTTGCCTCTGTTATTTCACTATTATTCATTGCTTTTGGACTTGTATCTTTTGACCGTTTGTCACTTCGTGAATATCCCGATATTGACCCGCCGGTAGTCACGGTTGAGGTTACCTATCCAGGTGCACCTGCAAACATCGTAGAAACACGGATCACGGAGTTGGTTGAAAAACGTATTGCTGGTATTGAAGGTATAGACTTCATTGAGTCTTCCTCTAAAGATGGGGAATCCAAAGTAACGATAGAGTTTTCAGTCAACCGAGATATCGATGCAGCAGCCAATGATGTTCGTGATCGTATCGCTGGGATACAAGATAATTTACCTGTAGAGGCAGACCCACCAGAAGTACAAAAAGTAGACAGTAACGATGATGTTATCATTTGGCAAAACCTTGCCAGTACAAAGTTGAGTGTTCCAGAACTCACGGACTATGCAAGACGTTACTTAGTAGATCAATACTCCACACTTGATGGTGTTGCCAGAGTCAGAGTCGGCGGTGGGCTTAGCTATGCCATGCGGATATGGCTTGATCGTAAAGAACTTGCTGCCCGTGACCTTACTGTCTCAGATGTGGAGTTAGCACTCAAATCCGAAAATATAGAGCTTCCTGCTGGAAGTTTGGAGTCAGATACGCGTTTATTTCAAGCAAGGATAGACAGAAACTTCAAAAAACCCGAAGATTTTAAAAGATTGGTTTTACGAGAAGGCTCAGATGGTTATCTTGTACGTCTTGAAGATGTTGCCCGTGTAGAGCTTGGGGTAGAAGAGGATCGAACCTTTTTTCGGGGTAACGGTATCTCTATGGTAGGTATAGGTACGATCAAACAATCCACAGCCAATACCATTGAAGTATCAAGAAATGTTAAAGCACTCACGGAAAAACTTAATAAAACACTGCCAGAAGGTATGTCCATAGAACAAAGTTATGACAGTTCTATTTTTATTGAAGCTTCGATCAAAGAGGTCTATATGACACTCTTTATTGCTATTGCCTGTGTCATCTTGGTCATCTATCTCTTTTTAGGAACAATTCGTGCTACATTAGTACCTGCAGTGGCAGTACCTGTGTCTATTGTAGCAACTTTTATGCCCATCTATGCCTTTGGTTTTTCTGTCAACCTTTTGACACTGTTAGCGTTAGTACTTGCGATAGGTCTGGTAGTCGATGATGCGATTGTCATGCTTGAAAATATCGTTCGTCGAATGAAAGAGTATGGAGAGACACCACTTGTGGCATCGTACAGAGGTGCTAGAGAAGTGGGCTTTGCTATTGTTGCAACCACTCTTGTACTTATCGCGGTATTTGTACCTATTACCTTTCTTGAGGGAGATATTGGTAGGCTGTTTACGGAGTTTGCACTCACTATCTCTGCAGCTGTTGTTTTCTCATCGCTTATTGCGCTTACTCTTTCACCAGTTATTGCTTCGACATTTCTCTCTGTACAAACCTCAAAGCCAAATGCCTTGATACGCATGATGGATGCTTTTTTAAGATACGTACGTAAGATATATATAAAACTTCTAAACATCATGCTCAAACTGCCAATACTCGCCAGCATACTCTTTTTGATCTTGTTAGGCGTCACCACTTGGGTCTACCCTCAAGTAAAACAAGAGTTTATTCCTAAAGAAGACAGAGGTGCTTTTTTTGTCATGGTGAATGGTCCTGAAGGGGCAACATACAAATACATGGAAGAGTATATGACGGAAGTAGAACGTCGTTTAATGGCGTATGTAGAAGAGAACCAAGTCAGTCGTCTTTTAGTTAGAACACCTCGTAGTTTTGGTACATTGGCGAATTTTAATGATGGGATAGCAATCGTTTTGCTTAAAGATTGGTCAAAGCGTAGACCTGCTTCAAAAATCATGGCTGAGATACGTCAGAAACTCTCAGACCTTCCTGGTGTACGTGTATTTACTGTTATGAGACAAGGGTTGGGAGGAAGAGCTCAAAAGCCAGTACAATTTGTTTTGGGTGGATCAACCTATGAAGAACTTGCTCAGTGGAGAGACATACTATTTGAAAAAATTGCTGAAAATAATCCTGGACTTATAGGACTTGACAGTAATTATAAAGAGACACGTCCACAAATTGATTTTGAGATCAATTATGATAGAGCAGCAGATCTAGGTGTGTCGATCAAAGAGATCGGTACAACTCTTGAGACCATGATGGGTGGGCGAAGAGTGACCACTTTTTTAGATAGAGGTGAGGAGTATGATGTTATTGTGGAGGGTGAACGGGCGCAACAACGCTCTTTCAATCAAGTAAAAAATATCTATGTAAGATCAGATCGCACCGGATCTATGATACCGCTGTCAAATCTTGTTACCATAAAAGAATATGGTGCGGCAAAGACACTTACACGTTATAATCGTATACGTGCTATTACACTAGAAGCCAATCTCAAAGAGGGATATAGGTTAGATGAAGCATTGACTTATCTTAATGATATGGTGAAAAAACATCTGCCTGAAACTGCTGTAGTTGACTACAAAGGACAAAGCCGTGACTTTGTACAATCAGGCTCCTCTATTGTATTTGTATTTGTTTTAGGACTTCTTGTTGTATTTTTAGTACTGGCTGCACAGTTTGAAAGTTATATACATCCATTAATTATTATGCTAACGGTACCACTAGCAATGGGAGGTGGATTATTAGGCCTCTATCTCACTGATGGTTCACTTAATATTTATTCGAAAATCGGACTTATCATACTTGTTGGTTTGTCCGCAAAAAATGGTATCTTGATCGTAGAGTTTGCAAATCAGCTTCGAGATAGAGGAGTGGAGTTTTCACAAGCTTTGATAGAAGCAGCTGAGATACGTTTTCGGCCGATTCTAATGACAGGTATTACAACCATTGCTGGAGCAATTCCTTTGGTTATTTCAAGTGGTGCAGGTTCTGAAACACGTTTTGTGATCGGGATCGTGATCTTGAGCGGTGTTTTTGCTGCGACCATCTTTACACTTTTTATCGTGCCTATAGCCTATAATCTTTTAGCCCGCCATACTAAATCACCTGGTGCAGTTTCAGATAGACTTATAAAAGAAGAAGCAGAACAGGAAAAGAGAGAAAATAACCTATGAAAAAAATCATATTGATTCTGATTTTATTAAATTTACTAACTGCCAATGCCAAAGAGAACACTATTCTCTTCTTGGGAGATTCTTTAACTGAAGGACTTGGAGTTAGTAAAGAAAATGCATTTCCCAAACTGGTTGAGAATATGATTCAAACCGAACTGAATAAAAGCATTACAGTTATAAATGGCGGTGTTGGTGGTTCAACAACAAGTGATGGTCTTGCTCGTCTTAAATGGTATTTGAAAAAGAGACCTTATCTGGTTTTCTTAGCACTTGGTACAAATGATGGACTAAGAGGTCTAAACCTTGAACAAAGTCAGGAAAATCTTGAAGAGATCATCAGTTATGCACAAAAATCCAATGCAAAAGTCTTACTGGCAGGGATGATCTTACCACCTAATTATGGGCCTGAGTATACAGAGAGCTTTAATAAAATGTATCAAGAAATAAAAGTCAAATACAAGTTAAAAAGTATGCCATTTTTACTAGATGGAGTGGCAGGACATAAAGAGTTTAATCAAAAAGATGGTATTCATCCTAATGAAAAAGGCCATGCATATATTGCAAAAAAAGTTTTTGAATTTATCAAGGAAGATCTATAATGCTAGAGTTAAAATCACTGAAAAAATCGTACCATCAAGGTTCACAGAATATTGAAATATTTGAGGATTTAAATTTCGAGGTGAAAGAGGGTGAAAGAGTAGCGATCATGGGAAGATCCGGTAGTGGTAAATCAACACTGCTCTCACTTATCTCAGGGATCATTAAACCAGAAAATGGTGAGATATCTTTAAATGATATATCTTATAAAGATTTACAAGAAAGTGATTTAAATGATTTTAGAGCTACCAATATAGGTTTTATTTTCCAAAACTTTCATTTAGTCTCTTACTTAAACGCTCTTGAGAATGTCATGCTTCCAGCAAAGGTCTGTAATATTTCTAAACCCAAAGAAAAAGCAATGGTACTTTTGGAAAGTGTGGGACTGGGTCATAGACTAGATCATCTACCCGCTCAACTTAGTGGTGGTGAAAAACAACGTGTTGCCATAGCTAGAGCGCTTATTCATAATCCCAAGATCATTTTAGCTGATGAACCGAGTGGAAATCTGGATGATGAGACTGGTAATGCAGTGATGGATATACTTTTCGAACTTATCAAAAAGAACAATACTACTTTAATTCTTGTGACACATTCCAAAGATGTTGCAGATCGTTGTGAAAAAACGTATGAACTTCTACAGGGAAAATTAACGCAATGCTGATCATAGAACTTGTCTTTAAGGCTCTGGCTCGCTCAAAGTCTTTTAGCTTGATATTTATACTAAATTTTAGCCTGGCAATTGCCTCACTTTCGTATTTGCAGTTTTTTAAAGGTAGTATGGAAACTTCTCTAGATACCAGAGGTAAGAGCTTACTTGGAGCAGACTTGGTTGTCTCTTCAAGGTTTCCAATAAGCAGTGAACAAAAAGAAGAGATAAACAATAAACTTCCCGAACTAAAAAGTTTTACCCAAGGGGTTTCTACTGTTAGTATGATCTCTTCAAACACAAGGGCCAGATTGATGGAAGTTGTGAAGATCAATGAAGGTTATCCTTATTATGGAGGAATGGTTTTCAAGGACAAATCAACTTATCCAAAAGGTGAGGTTTTAGCAAGATCAAATGAAGTTTGGGTTTATCAAGAAGTTTTAGATCTTCTTGATCTAAAACTTAATGAGCAGATAAAAATTGGTAAAGAAAGCTTTATAATAAAAAAAGTTATAGAATCAGATACATTAAAAACAGTAAGTTTTAGTGGCTTTATACCTAAGATCTACATCAGTGAAGAAGGTTTAAAGAAAACGGAACTCTTACAGTTTGGCTCAACTGCTTCCTATAAATTAAACTATCTTTTTAAAGAAAAATTAGACAACGATCAATTAGAGAAGATCGAAAGTGAATTGGAAAAGAGTATCGATCAAAGTATGAGGGTTCTTTCACCCAACGATGGTAGAGATCGGCTATTACGTGTTTTAAACTTTATTACAAACTTCTTATCCTTGGTTTCTCTTGTGTCTTTCTTTTTAGGGCTTGTGGGTCTTATTTATTTGTATTCAGGCTTTTTAAGGAAGCATCAAAATGATATCACGGTCTTAAGTGACCTTGGTTTGAGTAAAAAAAGCCTGTCGATGACATACCTTTTACATTTATTTGTGCTGATCACAATTTCAAGTATCATCGTTTTTTCACTTATAACAATATCTGCACAGTTCTTAGGTCCTTTAATTCAAAAACTTGTTGATCTTGATTTTGATTTTTCATTGGACTATTCCTTTTTATTGAAATCTTCACTCATACTTTTAATTCTTAGTTTAAGTGTAGGCCTTCCTTTGATCCTGCCATTACTTCAAAGGGAAAAACAGCATTTTTCGAAGATGATCTTAGGTTTTATTCCTTTTCTTGCACTCTTATTACTTTTGTCTCACTTTGTCTCACCAGCTAAAAATGTAGGGTTTTTCTTTGCAGTAGTTATGCTCATATTTATCATTTTATTTTTTGCAATAGGCTCTCTGGTTTTAAAGAAATTAGATTTTTCAGGGCATTTAGAAAATCTATCTTTATCTTTGGCCTTGAAAAATATCACCAGGCAAAAAAGAACATCTTTGACACTGTTTACAGCTATCGTCCTATGTACAACATTTTTTAGTCTTATTCCCCAGGTCGGGTCATCACTGTCAAACGCATTAACGCTTAGTGTCAAGGATAGACCTCGTTTTTTTGTCATTGATGCAAAAGAAGAACAAATTAAAGATCTTACAACTCAAGTGAATTCTATAGGGGGACTATTAGAGAATATTTCACCCATGATACGAGGACGGATAGTAAAAGTAAATGATGTTGATTTTATAGATCATGCTAAAAATTACGGAGATGATCGATTTAAAAACAGTACAGTAAATCTCTCATATAGAAGTAAAATAAAGAAGAGTGAACAGATCATAGAAGGGCGAGAGTTCAGTGGTCGCTATAACTCAGAAGATTTTTCTAAACCCATAGAGGTCAGTGTTGAAAAAAGGTATGCAAACAGTAGAGGAATTAAATTAGGAGACCGTCTTGTGTTTGATGTTTTAGGTCTTGAACTAGATGCTGTTATAGTGAATATCAGGACAGTGAAATGGACTGAATTTGTACCCAACTTCTTTTTAATTTTACAAGAAGGTGCACTTAATGATGCCCCCAAAACTGTTTTAGCAACCATCTCTTCAGGAGATTACGATGCGCAGAAAATGTTATTGGAATTATCTGATATTTTTCCATCTTTGACTGTCATTGATGTTAAAGATCTATTTGAGACATTTGCAAAATTAGTAAAAAATGTTACTGCAATCACTGATAAAATGAGCCTTTACTCGATCATTGTTGGACTTCTTATGAGTTTTATTATCATTCAATATCAAATGAATTTGCAAAAAAATAATATTTTAAGATTGAAAATGATCGGAGTTAACAATAAAACCATTAGAAATTCTTTTTTATTTGAATTTGGTTTGATCTCTCTAGGTGCAAGTACTTTAGGAATACTTTTAGGTAGTATAGGTTCTTATGTTATTAGCACTTTGCTCTTTAACTCTTATTGGGATTTCAGGCCAGATATTCTTCTACTATACTTTTTCTTTATACCGATCTTATCGGTTTTGATCGTTAGCTTTTTTACTTCAAGAATGATCCACCATAAAGAGAA
>CBFHPE010000002.1:0-56893 GCA_965657515.1 Sulfurovum sp. | reverse complement strand
AAGTAGTTTTTTTATGTCAAAAGCTGCCATGATTTTCCTTTAGTTTTTTAAATTATCAAGATATAAAGTCTCATTATATCCAACTATAACATTGTTATCAAGTGTAATTACAGGACGTTTGATAAGCATATTCTCTTTGGCAAGCCATTTTTGCTTCTCTTCGTCGTTGAGATCGAGTTCTTTGAGTTTTAACGTACGGTATGTTGTACCTCTTGTGTTAAAAAGAGTTTTGATATCAGTGTACTTGAGCCAAGATGCAATGGTTTGATCATCTACAGGAGTTTCTCTAAAATCTATGAATTCATAAGCAATGTCATGTGCTTTTAAAAACTTGATCGCTTTTCTAACGCTGTCACAATTTTTTATACCGTAAATTTTTAGCATTATTCAATAATCGCTGGAACTATAAAGAAATCATCCTTTGCTTCAGGTGCATGTGCCAAGATATCTTTTGCTATGTCATTTTTTTCACGTGGTGTGTCTTCTCGTAACGGTGTACCGCCCTCGAGTGTTGAAAAAGTTGCTGAAAGGGCATCTGTATCAAGTTCATTGAGGTTCTCAATATAATCAAGAATACCTGTAAGCTGTTCTTTTACTTCTTCTTTTTTACCTTCATCGATGCGAAGGTGGGATAATTTTTCTAATTTTGCTAAAACAGCATCATCTATTTGCATATATTTCTCTTCATAATAATTTTCTTCTTATTATATATTAAATTTGTTTAGATATAAATAGTGATAAAATATATCTATATAAAGGATACAAAAATATGATGCAACAGTTAGATATGAATTCAGAAGAGTTTAAAACCGAACTCAAAAAAACAGAGAAATTTACGGATAAAGTATGTGAGAGTAAAGGATGGGTATATAATGTTAATGAAGATGTAAATGAAGGTGTTATTATGGGATTGGCACGTCATAAACTTCTTTTTGGTAAACGTTTCTGTCCTTGTTTTATGGTTGAACCAGATCCTAAAAAAGAGGGGAAGTTCAAAAGTACCGATGATAGGATTTGTCCTTGTAAGCCAGCCACAGAAAAAGAGATACCAGAAACGGGTGTTTGTCACTGTCAGATCTTCTGTACACCTGAATATAAAGAAGCACAGTTGAAAGAATTAGCAGCAAAAGAAAAAGCAAAAGAGGAACTGTCAAAGGTTTCTGCATCAGAATCATAAAAGCAAATTATAATAATTATTCACTATAATACGCGGAATTTTTATCTTAGGAGATAATATAGTGCAAACATTATTAGAAAAAAACGATCTTAATTCTGCTGAACTTCACTCTTTGCTTCAAGCAAGAGAAGAAGGGAAAGCAGATTTTGTATTGGTAGATGTAAGAGAAGATATGGAGTTTAAGATGGGTCACATTAAAGGTGTTGATATGCTTAAACCGACTTCAGATTTTCAAAAATGGGCACAAGAACTTTTTAATGCCACAAAAGAGAAAACAGTGGTATTTACCTGCCGTACAGGTAGTCGCAGTGCACAGGTTCAAAATGTATTTAGGAATAGTGGACATACATCTGTCATCAATCACTTTGGCGGAATTGTAACCTATCGTGGTGAAATTCAAAAATAATATGTCAAAAATTCTTTATCTTCACGGCTTCGCATCATGTGGAAAAGGAAATAAATCTACTGAACTTAAAAAATATTTTGGTGAAGAGAATGTTCTTTCACCAGACCTTTCTCCTTCCCCATTGGATACTATAGCGATGATAGAAGAAGTTCTGAAGTCTGAAAATATTGACTTGCTTATAGGTTCCTCACTTGGCGGGTTCTATGCAACCTATCTTGCCGAAAAATATCAGATGAGCGCAGTAGTGCTAAATCCCTCAACACGACCTTGGGATACACTGGCACCTTACGTAGGATGGCAAAAACGTTTTTGTGATGAAGAGTCTTTTGAATTTAAGACGGTTTATATTGAGCAGTTGAAAACTTTGGAAGTTATGCCAAACAAAGGGAAGTACCTTACCCTATTGCAGAGTGAAGATGAGGTCTTAGATTATACTAAAGCACAATCATTCTATAATAAGCACAAAGTTATCGTTGAGTACGGTGGTAATCACCGTTTTGAAAATATACATGACTATATGTCAATGATAGAAAATTTTATATAAAAGAGATATTGAGTATGAATGTAGTTGATCTGCTGTTGAAATTGTTAAGTTTTGAATCTATCACACCTGATGATGCAGGTTCTTTAAAGTTCATCGAAGAATATCTTGACGGATATGAAGCTACATATGTTAACAAAGAGGGTGTGAAAAATCTTTTTTTATCTAAAAAGTTTGGAGAGGGACCTCACCTTTGTTTTGCAGGACATGTAGATGTAGTACCTGCAGGAGATGGGTGGGAGACAAATCCTTTTGTACCTGTCATTAAAGACGGCAATATCTACGCACGTGGCACACAAGATATGAAGTCAGGCGTAGCAGCTTTTATACAAACGTGTAAAGAGGTAGAAAGATTTGATGGTACACTCTCTATATTACTGACTTCAGATGAAGAGGGTGAAGCAAAATACGGTACGGTTATTATGCTTGA
This sequence comes from Sulfurovum sp., assembly GCA_965657515.1. Taxonomy (GTDB): domain Bacteria; phylum Campylobacterota; class Campylobacteria; order Campylobacterales; family Sulfurovaceae; genus Sulfurovum. The sequence goes on along the minus strand of CBFHPE010000002.1, from coordinate 54,339 downwards.
GCACCTTAATCAACAGGGTATGTTACCGGATTATTGTCTTGTGGCTGAACCTACTTGTGAAACCACTTTTGGAGATGCCATTAAAATTGGTAGACGCGGATCTATCAATGGTTATTTGACTGTCAATGGTAAGCAAGGACATGCTGCATATCCTGAAAAAGCCATTAATCCCGTACATCAGACAGCTTCCATCTTAGATAAGATCGCTGGTGTAAATTTAGATAACGGTGATGATGATTTTGCACCAAGTCAAATGGTCATAACTGACATACGTGGAGGTATGCAGGTGACAAATGTGACACCGGGTGCATTAAAACTGATGTTCAATGTACGTAACTCCACTAAAACTACACAAGAAGAGGTTAGACTACATATAGACAAATGTTTTGATGGATTGGATTACAGTCTAGAGTTGACACAGGGGTCATACCCTTTTGTGACTAACAGAAGTTCCAAGATCGTTGAAAAACTCTCTTCAAGTATCAAAAATATGACAGGATTAGATACAAAATTATCGACTGCCGGAGGTACAAGTGATGCTCGTTTTATGGGAGCATTTGGTATTGACGTGGTTGAATTTGGGGTAATAAACGATACCATACATGCACCGAATGAGAGAACATCCATTAAAGAAGTGGAAGGTCTTTATGCTGTGCTAAAAGACTTAGTCGAACATTTCAATAACTAATTTAATTAAAGGACTGACATGCATAAAATAATACTGGGAATTCTTCTCGTAACAAGTACAGTGTTTTCGCTAGAGTGGGCAAAAGATATCAACAGTGCATTTAGTACGGCTAAAAAAGAGCATAAAACTGTGATGGTATTTGTAGAAGGTGAGAACTGTAGATGGTGTAAAAAAATGAAAGGCCGTACACTTTCAGATGAGAGCGTAGAGAAGAGACTTGAAAAATTTGTAGTTGTTAAAGTGATGAGAGAAGATCCTGCAGCTATGGCAGATCTGCCACAAATAAAAGGTGTTCCAACAACCTTTTTTATGAATGCCAATAAAAAGGTCCTTGAAAGTGCTATAGGGTACTGGAATGTTGAGGATTTTATCGCTTATATCAATGATGTTGAAAAAATGGCAAAGTAGTCAATGCAATATATCGTTTATCTGTTAGTAGGGATCTTTTTGGTGACATTTACCAAAGGCAGTGAACAAAAGAAATTTGACACAGATACTTTTAAAGTTATTCAAGAGCAAGAGAGTCAAAAAAAAGAAGACAGCATCATTATGATAGCTGGCTTGCCATGGCATTCCGATATCGACACTGCATTCACAATAGCAGCAAAAGAAAACAAGTTTGTCATTATTATGGTAGGAGAAGACTACTGTAAATGGTGTACAAAGATGAAAGATAATACATTTACAGATCCACGTATCAAAGAGAAACTTGAAAAATATACTTTGGTCTCAGTAAAACGTTCTGACAAGTCTTCGATCAAGCATGTCCCAAGTTTTGACGGCACCATTCCCAGTCTTTTTTTTATGCATTCTAGCAGAGAGATGATAGAACCCGTAGTTGGTTATTTTGAAGCAGATGACTTTTTGTCATATATCCAAGAGATAGAAGAACTTTAGGCTATAGCATATGTATAATCGTCCACGTTTTTCAGAGTATGTTATGGCAAGGCTTGTGACGGTAGCTGTTGTTATATTTATTGTATTTGCTCTATTGATCAGAGTCCTTATAGCAGATAGCGAAGTGAGATGGTATGCGATCATCTTGATAGGGTTTGCATTTATACTGTTTGTATATGCTATTCATCGTGGTGCAAAGCGTATGGAGAAAGAGCTGAACACGATCAACAAATATATGGAAAATCTTGAGCAGGTTGATAAGATCGATTATAAAGCACGGTTCTTTACACAAGAGTTTGAAGATATCAACCATAATCTTATCAAAGTACTGAAAAGCTCAAAAAAACGTGAAGATGTAAAGCAGCGTTACAATGCAAAACTAAAACTTAAAAATCGTCAAAGAGGAGATATGATCTCAGCGATCGCTCATGAATTTCGTAACCCCATCGCTTCTATTATGGGATATGCGCAAACTTTGGAAGATGATAAAGAAATACCTGTGGCACTCCAGGAAAAGTTTTTGCATAAGATATATAACAACGGTACTAAAATTGAAGCACTTTTAAGTCGGTTGGTATTGTGGAATAAATTTGAGAGTGGTGAAGCAACGCTACACCCAGTTCAATTTGATCTTTATAATTTAGTCTCAGACGTTAAAACTTCGCTTATGGAAAAATATCCGCAAAGAGATATTGTTATAGAAGGTGGGAGTTATGTTATAGAAGCAGACCGTACACTTTTAGAAATAGTTTTAAAAAACCTTATGGAGAATGCATTAAAATATTCTAAAGAAGAGATACGCGTGAATGTTAGAGAAGGTAAAGTGTCTGTATCCGATAAAGGCTTAGGTATTTCTGCTTCAGATATATCCAAAGTAACTAAAAAATTCTACCGCTCAGGTACACATACTTGGGATAATTCCATGGGACTGGGACTCTCTATAGTTAAAAGTATACTCGCCTTGCATGACAGTGAACTCGAAATTGAGAGTGAAGAAGATGAAGGGTCAACTTTCACATTTAGTATTTAAATTGATAGTAATATTCAATTATTTTGATTGATATATACTAAAATCATTTTCATTTTGAAACATGTTACTGAAATGTTACGTTTTATTTACGTAAATAACCACAACTTAATACAAAACTTTATAGTATCAGTCTATGCGTTAACTCTAAAAAATTAACATTTTTTGGGTACTTATATGAAGTTATAAGTTAAGCTAATTCAAGGAGGAAATATGAAACTAGGTTTCTTAGTTGACCTTAACCTATGTATGGGTTGTAAAGGTTGTGAGATTGCATGTAAAGTGGAAAATCAAGTTCCACTCAGTTCTTGGCGTCTCCGTGTAAAATATATTGATGTGGGAACATTCCCTGATACAAGAAGATCTTATACACCACTACGTTGTAATCACTGTGAAAATGCACCATGTGAGCGTATCTGTCCGGTATCTGCATTACACTACCTAGAAAATGGTATTGTAAACGTTGATTCACATAGATGTATCGGTTGTGCCGGTTGTATAATGGCCTGTCCATATGGGGCAATCTACATAGACCCAGAAACAAATACAGCAGATAAATGTACTTACTGTGCACATAGAATTGAAAGTAGCTTGATGCCTGCTTGTGTGGTTGCATGTCCTGTTGAAGCAAATATCTTTGGTGACCTTGATGATGACCACAGTAATATTTCTCTTTATATTATGGAACATAGAGGTGCTGTTCAAGTACGTAAGCCAGAAAAGCATACATATCCGACTCACTTCTATGTAGGCGGTGGTAACCAGACACTGAACCCTCTAGCACATGAAAGACTAGAAGGTTACAGCCTATTTACTAACATCACACACTTAAAAGGACACCCTGGTGATCCAAACCGTTCTATTCTCGATAGATTTACTGAGCCGTTTAAGGGTAAAGAAAAGCTAGACAACTCAAGTCTTTTAGCTTCAGAAATAGAGGAGGGTAAATAAGATGGTTGAATATGCAAATGATGCAACTAAAGCAATTGTAACGATGGATGCTGCACTTCCAGGTATGATCTGGGGGAGTATTATTACTGTAAACATGTGGGCAAAAAGTATCGGAACAGGAGTACTTTTCGTAGCTGCTTACCTATGGTTCAGACACAACAAAGACGATATGCCAAATATGAGATGGGCAATGCCTGTGATCTCATTTGTAGCATTGAATGTCTTCTTGTTCTTTACACTGATCGATCTACATCAGCCATATAGAATGATCCATATCTTTACGCATCCGCACTGGACATCATCTATTACTGTTGGTGCATGGTTGGCTTCACTATTCTTGTTGATCATGACTGCGATGATGGCAATTGGTGTGGCAGATGCATTCCCATCACTTGGTGGAAAAAAATGTAAAGTGACTCAGATAGCAAGAAATAACTCTGGTTTCTATGAAAAGATCATGCCATTTATGCTTTTCCTAGCACTTCCAGTAACTATGTATACAGCGATCATCATGGCACAATCGGCGGCTAGAGAGTTATGGGTAGCACCAACAGAAGTGATGCAGATGATGTGGGCAGCACTTATGGCTGGTTCTGCAACAATGATCTTTATTTCAGGTTCATGGAGTAAAGAGGCAAGAAAAGATCTAGCATGGATCTTGGCAGTTGCGGTATTCTTCTCGTTTGCTATGTACATGGGTGAGTATTTCTTCTCATTCAAGTCAGCCGAAGCTGAAGCAACACTGGCATATATTCACTCTGGTGGTCCGTACAACATCCAATTCTGGATTGCTATGTCTGGATTTATCATTCCATTCTTCTTAGCACTTTCTGTGATAAAAGAAGACAATAAAACGCTGCTTAGATTTGCAGCACTTATAGCATTGATCGGCTTGGCTCTTGCAAAAGATGTATGGCTTAAGATCCCACAATTGCTACCGTTGAGTTAAGGAGTATTTATGACAAAATCAATGAATAACACACACGATAAAACATTTATCGAAAGCAGAAGAAGTTTCCTTAAAGGGACAGCTTACTCTGTAGCAGGTGCAACACTTGCAACAGGTGTATTTAAAGCAGTGGTTGAAACACCTGCTGTGGCTAACACAAAATTTACACCGACACCAAAAACACTTGCATTCTACCCGCCACTAGAAGAGTGGGATAGCTTTAGAGAGTTGGATGGTGATGACTGGAAAAGAGGTGGTACACTCAGAAATGGTGTACAAAGCGAAAGTAATCCAGATGGTATCAAAGCTACTGAGTATATGCTTGTTCCTACTTCATGTTCAAACTGTGAGGCTTCATGTGGTTTGACTGCATGGGTTGACCTCTCTACATACAAAGCCGGTGGAAAAATGGCAGTGAAGAAGTTTATGGGTAACCCACTACACTCAGGATCTCGTGGTAGAAACTGTGCTAAAGGTTATGCGGCTCAATCACAAATGTATGATCCGGATAGAATACCTTTCCCACTCATGAGAGCACCAGGTTCAAAAAGAGGTGAAGGTAAATGGGTAAGAACTACTTGGGATGATGCAATGGCAGCAATCGGTAAGAAGATGCATGACACACTCAAAAATGGTGATGAGATCTCTAAAAAGTCGATTGTATATCATGTTGGTCGTCCAAATGAGAATGGTTTTGGTCACCGTGTACCTCACTCAATGGGTATCGATGGGTATAACTCGCATACAAACATCTGTTCAGCAGGTGCAAGACAAGGTACGATCCAGTGGTCTAACGATGATAGAAACTCTCCGGATTGGTCTAACTCAAAGTTGATCTTCCTTCAGTCATCTCACGCAGCAGATGCAGGTCACTACTTCCAACAGGCAGCAGGGCGTATCGCTGAAGCACGTAAGAAAGGTGCAAAACTAGTAGTTATGGATCCAAGACTCTCTAACTCTGCCGGTTTGGCAGACCTATGGGTTCCATGTTGGCCAGGAACAGAGACAGCACTCTATCTTTACCTTGCAAACAGAATTCTTAATGAAAAAGGATTGAACGGTGAAGATCTTGTAGACCATGATTTTGTTAAGAACTGGGTAAACTGGGAACACCTAATGAAAGATAGAGATTACCTACAAGTACTACTTGAAAAAGGATATGTTAAATCTATCCCTGAAGGTAATAGTTATGAAGATTTCATTTCGATGATCTCTGAAATGTATTCTCCTTATACACTTGACTTTGTTTCCGAAGAGTGTCGTATAGAGAAGCGTATCGTTGAGAAGCTTTACGATATGTTCATTGATGCTGGTGCAAGAGTAACAACATATATCTGGAGAGCAGGACCGATCGGTCACAAAGGTGGATGGATGATCGCTAGATCAGCATTCTTGCCATTTGTACTTCGTGGTGCATTTAGAGGTGATAAAGGTGGTATGGGTCTTCATAAGTATCATGTTATTTCAGTAAACGGAAAAGGTGACAAAGCTGCAGAAGCCGGAACAAGACCTCCAAAAGTTGATGTTTGGAATGAGGTTGTATGGCCACCTGAGTATCCACTCAGTTCATACGAGCTTTCTCATATCATGCCGCATCTACTACTTGATGATGAGTGGAGAGCTAAGTGGAATGCTAAAGGACTTAAAGTTCCTGAAAAATTAGCTGTTTGGATTCCACGTATGTATAACCCGGTATGGATTAACCCGGACGGATTTAGATGGATCGAAGCGCTTAAACGTGAAGATAAGATCGAATTGTCCTTTAATCTTGGTCCAACATGGTCAGAGACAAACTGGTACTGTGATTATATCCTGCCAACAGGGTTAGCCGGTGAAAGACACGATCAGCACTCTGAAGCAACTGAACCGAAAAAATGGCTCTCTTTCCGTAACCCTGTACTAAGAGTTGCATTGGAAAAGAGTGGATGGAAGCCAAAAGATCCAACAAGAGCTACGCTTGAAGCACATATTGAATCTGGTCTTGGTGAGATCTGGGAAGAGGTAGAGTTCTGGGCAAACATCATGGTACACCATGTAGACCCTGATGGTTCATTAGGTGTAAGAAAATACTGGGCCTCAAAGGAAGATCCAACAAGAGCTGTGACAATTCCAGAGTGGTATCAGGCAGCATTTGATAAGCTTCCTAACCTCAGAAAAGCAGCAAAAGCTGACCCTAAGTATGCAAACTCAAAATATCCTAACTATGAGATGATGAGAGATCAAGGTACGTGGTTGGAAGAGGACAATATCTATAAGCCACAAGAAAAACCAATGAAAAAAGTGGGAGACAAGTACGTCTATCACGGTCATGAGTACTCTAAAGAGCAGGTTAGAAAAGATGACTTTGGTGTCCTTCAGGCTATGGATCACGGAAAAGAGAAAGCGATCGGTATTGAAGTAGAGGGTGAAGAGAAACAAGGTTTCAAAACACTTTCTAAGAAGCTTGAATTCTACTCTGAGTATTTTGCTAAGTGGAAGTGGCCTGAGTACGCTGTGCCTATCTACCCGACAAATAAAGAAGATAGAAAGAAGATGACACACGTTGTTACACATGTACACCATGACTTTATGCAAAATGAGAATGACTTTGCACTGAATACTATATTCAGATTGCCATACATGATTCACACGCGTTCAATGAACTCGAAGCACCTTATGGAGATCTCACAGAACCATAACCCGATCTGGATCAATACAGAAGATGCAAAGAGATTGAACATCAAACATGGTGACCCACTTAGAGTAACGATCTCGGATACGGTTTCCGGTCTTGAGTCTGGTTACTTTGTTGCTATGGCTGTACCAACTGAAGCTACAATGCCGGGAGTTCTTGCAAACTCTCACCATGCTGGTAGATGGAAGCTTAAAAATGCTGTGGATATCCCAGGATTTGAGCATAAGTTAGGTGTTATGGGAATTGGTGCACCACTGTATGAGATGACTATGGATGGTAAAGTAGGTACTATGAAGCCAACTCAGGGTATTAAAGACGGTGTAGATGAGAACAAAGAATCTTGGCAGTTTAAAGAGTACAACAAAGATCTTGATAACATCTGGTGGGATGGTCTTTCTGGTTCATGGCAAAATGCTGTGGCACCTTCACATCCGGATCCAATTGCTGGTAACCATGCTTGGCACCAAAAAGTATCTATCGAGCCTGCAAAAAAAGATGATCAGGTCGGTGATATTTATGTTAACTATGAGAACAACATGAAAGTGTATCAAGAGTGGAGAGATAAGTTGACACGTCCGCTGAATGAAAACGATACAATTAGACGTCCTAAACACATTAAACGTCCTGCTGTGCCTCTATCTGATAAAGCATATGCAGTTAAACTTACAAAATAATTGTCAATCAATACTGTTCCTGTCGATATGACGGGAACAGGGATAACTTCACGATACAATTTCCCAGATAACTAATTTACTTAAGCCTTATTTATCTTGAAAGTGGTATAGTGCCAAAATATTAATATGAAAGAACAACATAGATGGAAGAACTAGAACTAGAATTAAAAAATCGTATAGCTATATATGGATTGATATCAAGACTTATGATGATTGAAGTAGATGACACATTTTTAGATACGATAGAAAATGATGAAGATCTTCTTGCACTTTTTCCAAACTATAAAACATGGGAAAAACGTAAAACACTTTCACGTAAAGAACTTGTGAATGAATACTATAATGTAGATTTCACAAACCTTTTTTTAATGCACCTTGTACCATATGAGAGTTTTTACACAAGAGATGACCAAATGATCGAGAGTGGCGGTGATAATCCTCTACTTGATCTCTATTATCAACTAGACTTTTCTGTAAAGCTCGATAAAGCAAGAGTGGTAAGCCCTGATCATATCGGCGTAGAACTAGAGTTTATGTATATGCTTTGTATTGCTTCATTAAATGCATTTGATGCTGATGATAAGGATTCATTATGTGAGCTTATGCAGGTGCAAAGAGCATTCTTAAAAGAGCATCTTTTGGAGTGGACACCGCTTTTCCTTATCAATGCAAAGCGTGAGTCGAGAACCCCACTTTATCATGATGGTACTGAGTTAACACTGGAGTTTATGCTTTCAGACTTTGAATATGTCACGGATAAATTGGCAAACTACTGTGGGATCACTGTATAGAGATGCGTTTACATTTTAACCTCTCTGCATGTGTACGAGCTACATCAAAGTTCTCTGAGTGTACCAAGTGTGTGGATGCATGTCCTGAGTCTATTCAATTACTCGAAAACTTACCCTCTTTTGCAAATCAAACAGGTGTAGAGGCTGCAGCTTGTGTAGGTGTATGTCCTACAGAAGCATTTTCACTGTCTGAGTTTTCAACGACAGAGTTCTTTTTTACATTTTTAGACTCGAAGATCAGACTAATCTCGCCTAAGATCAATGTACCTTGTATCTCAGTGCTAAGTGTTGAACATATGATCTCTTTAGCCTTGGCAAGTGATGAAGTCATTACAATGGATTTGAGTGCCTATGATGAAGAGAGTATCTTATATGAACAGATTGAGGCACGTATTGAAGAAGCTAATTTCGTACTTAGTTCATTTTCAGATAAGCAGCTTGAAACCAATATGGAGAAAATTGAGCGCGAAGAAAAGCATGAAGAGACAACAGAGACCTCGAGACGTTCTTTTTTAGGGAATGCTTCTCTTAAAGGAGTTGTGAAACATAAAATGACCTTTGATGAGGCTGTTGAGGCCGAAGAGTTGAAGGCATTTAAACTAGATAATATCACGGTTTCAAAGATCAAAGAGAAAAACCTTCCAGATAAAAGAAAAATACTCTTTACCACACTAAAACATGTAAATGCTCCTGATGCTTATGATGTGTTGGCTACTGAAGATGTGAGCTTCGTTTCCCAAAAGTATGTTGATGATACATGTACAAACTGCCAGATCTGTTACCGTATCTGTCCTACAGGTGCGCTTTCATCAAACGGTAAGTTCTCATTGATCAATTTTGATTCTATGCTTTGTGTGAAGTGCCATCTTTGTCATGATGTCTGTGAACCTGATTCTATTAAACTACAAAGTGGATTTGAACTCAAGGAGTTTTTTGAACCAACGCAAAGAACACTGGCAACATTTAATATTAAACGTTGTAATGAGTGTGGAAGTAGCTTTACCTATATAGGTGGTGAGCAGATATGTCCACGTTGTTTTGTAGAAGAGGAAGAAGCAATGTTCTTACATGAGAATGCTTTAAGAATGAAAAATGAGAGTGAGGGGCAAGAGTAATGCAGCCTCATGAAATAAAGCCAGACACCAAGTTATGTACTATTCTTGGATACAATGCACAAACAGGGTATATGAGAAAGTACTTTAACAAGATTATGAAGCATAACGGCCTTAACGCAACTGCGATCGCACTAAATATTACAGATGATCACTTTGATTTTACCATGCAGAATGTTGGTGAGTCAAAAGTTGAAATGATGATGATCGAACGGGAATTTGGTCAAAAAGCATTAGCATATTGTGAGAGTTTGAATGACTGTGCACAACGTGAAGGTCGTGTTGATTTTGTTGAGATTAAAGAGGAGAAAGTCCATGGTTACTGCCTGGATGATGATGCCAAAGCGCTTTTTGATAAACCAGAGTTTTTAGATGATCAGATCATTTTTGTTGCTAAGATGATGATACTGGCAAATCGCTGGTTTGATGCAAAAATAGATATAGATGATATACCAGTATTAATAGGAGATTGATAATGAAAGATTTAAGAGAAGATTTTGATAATTTTAACAAGGTTGCAGAACAGAATTTTAATGGAAACCCGGCATTCTGTCCTGATGGACAGTGTATCACAGATGAAGAGGTGGACCTTCAGGATTATCCTTCATATACTGATGCACTTTATGCAAAGCTGGTGGCCCCGCATGCAAGTGGTATTTATCTTTCAAGATGGGATCTTAAAGAGATTGCACTGGCTGCGGGAGACTCCATGGCGATACATCCTCGTAAACGTATGTTTGAACTACTGATGAAATATACAACCACTAGAGAAAGTATGCAAAAAGTACTAGATGCCTTAGAAGCACATATGGAAGAGAAGATAAGTATCTATACAGAGCTTATGACAGATTTTCCTGCATCAAAAGAGATCTTTCAACCAAAGATAGATAAAGCCAGAAGAACAATGAAATTGTTTCCACAGATTCTTGAAGAGTATTTTTCAGAGTAAACTGTCTCCCCTATTAATCTACTTTGCAGTATAATATTATACATATTAAATTGCAAGGTAACCTACATGTCCACAATCTCCAAAGAAGAAGTTTTAAAGTATCACAAACAGGGAAAAATAGGTATAGATCTCACAAAACACTGTGACTCTCAACATGAACTCTCATTAGCATACACACCGGGTGTTGCCATCCCTTGTCTTGAAATCGCAAAAGATGAAAATCTTTCTTTTGAATATACAAATCGCTCCAATCTTGTAGCTGTTGTTTCTGATGGTACAGCAGTACTGGGATTAGGAGATATTGGTCCACATGCATCCAAGCCTGTGATGGAAGGTAAATCTGTGCTTTTTAAAAAGTTTGCACATGTCGATGCATTTGACATTGAACTTGATGTCCATACAGTGGAAGATATCGTTGCTACCTGTAAAGCAATTGCTCCAACTTTTGGCGGTATCAACCTTGAAGATATCTCTGCCCCAAGATGTTTTGAAATAGAACGTATCCTGAAAGAAGAGTTGGATATTCCTGTTTTTCATGATGACCAGCATGGTACGGCTATTATTACGACAGCTGGACTGATGAATGTACTTGAACTCACAGGTAAAAAAGTGGAAGAGATAAAAATAGTGGTAAATGGTGCAGGTGCAGCAGGTATATCTTGTGCAAACATGTATAAAGATCTGGGTGTTAAACATATTATTATGTGTGACTCTAAGGGGGTTATATCTACTTCGCGTACAGATTTGAATAGCTATAAAGCAGATTTTGCTGTTGAAACAGACGCAAAGACACTAGATGATGCGATAGAAGGTGCAGATATGTTCCTTGGTCTAAGTGTTGCAGGTGCTTTAACTAAAGAGATGGTTGCAAAAATGGCAGCTGAACCGGTTATTTTTGCATTGGCAAATCCTGTACCTGAAATACTTCCTGAAGAGGTCCTAGAGGTAAGAGATGATGCTATCATCGCTACAGGACGTTCTGATTACCCTAATCAGACGAACAACGTACTCGGATTCCCTTTTATCTTTAGAGGTGCTTTAGATGTAAGAGCAAAGAAGATCACAGAAGGTATGAAAATGGCAGCTGCAAAAGCATTGGCTGAATTGGCTAAAGAGCCTGTACCTTACTATGTCAAAGCTGCATACCACAATGATAACATTGTGTATGGGAAAGAACATATCATACCTTTACCGTTTAACAAAGAAGCATTGATATGGGTTGCTTGTGCAGTAGCAAAAACTGCTTTTGAAGAGGGTGTGGCACGTGTGGATGATTTTGATAAAGAAGTCTATAGAAAGCATTTAAGATCTATTATTTATGGTACTCAGGCAAAATCATAGATGCATCTAAAGTCATATCTAGACCTGTATGCTTTACTCCAAACTGATACAAGTTCAAAAGAAGAGAGACGGGCTTTTGGCTTGTCTCATATATTGAATATAAAAAGGCCAGCCGACCAACTTTTATCATGGGTAGAGAGTAATCAGGGAAGACTTAAAAAACCAACACTTGGAGAGACATTTACTTCGTATCTCTATAGCGTTTCTTTAATACTTGTTGTCATTGCATTAGTCGCAGGGATATTGTCTGGTATTGCACTATTAAGTTATAATGGAAGTGAACCCGTAAATGTGGTTTATTTTATGGGTATGGTTATTTTTCTTCCTCTTTTTACTATGCTCTTAGCACTGCTCTCTATGCTTAAAGCTCAGAGTACTCAGAGTGCATTGGTACATATCTCTCCATCCTATTGGATGGAAAAGATACTCAAGCTATTTCCAGGTCCGTCATCCAAAAATGTTGACACAATTCAAATAAATCCCCTACTTGCTAATTGGATCGTGATCAAAAGAGCTCAATCACTTGGACTCTTTTTTTCTTTGGGCTTATTTGTCTCTTTACTTGTTGTAGTAGCCACAAAAGATATCGCTTTTGCTTGGAGTACAACGTTACAGATCTCACCAGAAGTGTTTCACGGCTTTGTCAATACAGTTGCATTCCCTTGGAGAGATTGGGTACCTACGGCAGCTCCTTCGTTAGAGTTGATAGAACAAAGTCAGTATTTTAGACTCGGAGATAAGCTGAGTGATGAAATGATTGGCAATGCTTCAAAACTTGGAGAATGGTGGAAATTTTTGACTTTTTCGACACTTTTTTATGCCATTGTATTACGTTTTGTGATGTTTATGATTTCATCATTGGGCATGCGTCATGCGCTTAAAAGATCGCTTATGACCTTAGAGGGTGTAAGTATTTTGTTACGTGATATGAATGAGCCGATGATATCGACACATGCAGCAACTGTAGAAAAGAACTTTATATCTTCTAATGAAAATGAGATACAGACACTTTGTCATTTGGATGCGTCTTATGATGTGCTACAGGGATGGGCTATACCACAGAGCCAACTTCAAGTTATGAGCGACAGTATGCAGATCATAAGTCCAAACCTTTTTGAAGTTGGAGGAGCTAACTCTTTAGCTCAAGACAGTGAAATAGTATCAAAAAGTCATGGTGAAGTGCTGCTTTATGTGAAGGCATGGGAACCACCTACCATGGATTTTATGGATTATCTGGAGGAGTTGTTGAAAAAGGTCGATAAGGTGATCATCTACCCTATAGGATCAGCAAGTGAAGGGTATAAGAGTGAAACAAGATTTATAGATATCTGGGCAAAAAAACTTTCATTGCTTAACCATGAAAAAGTCTGTTTACTAGATATCAATAGAGAGTCTGCAGATGCATCATAATACACATCCAAGATTTGCTGTTGTCGGACATCCAAACAAGGGTAAAAGTTCTATAGTCTCTGCTTTGGCTCTAGATGATACTGTGCAGATATCTGATACTCCGGGTACTACCAGTAAAAAAAGGTCATTCCCCTTAAAAGTGGATGGCAAAGTGTTGTATGAACTTATAGACACTCCAGGTTTTCAGCGTTCAAGACGTGTTTTGGCATGGTTGGAACAACACGATGTATCTGCGGATAAAAAGCACGAAGTTGTCTCTGCTTTTATCAATGAGCATAGAGAAGATGTAAGGTTCAATGATGAGGTAGAACTTTTGGAGCCTATCATGGAGGGAGCAGGTATCATCTATGTGGTCGATGGTTCCAAACCTTATGGGGAAGAGTATGAAGCTGAGATGGAAGTACTTCGTTGGACAGGACAACCCTCTATGGCACTTATCAATCACATAGACGATGCAGATTACTCTGAGGAGTGGAAGAGAGCATTGGGACAGTACTTTAAAATGGTACGAACTTTTAACCCTATGTCTGCCAATATGGAGCAGCATATCAGTATATTGGAGAGTATGGCACAACTTAAAGAAGAGTGGATCGCACCTGTGAAAGCATCCATCAAACTTTTTGAACGTTATCATGAACAGAAGATAGATCAAAGCAGTCAAATGATCACAATGCTGATCGTAGATGGTTTAAGTCATGTTGAAAAACTTCCATTGCCAGATGATGAGGTTAGGGATAGTCAAAAAAAAGAGATAGAAACAAACTATAAAGAGAATCTTCGTCAGCTTGAATTGGATGTCCAAAAAAAGATAGAAAGAGTTTGGCACCATGCACATCTTCAAAAAGAACAGAGCACTTTGACATTTGAAGAGCTTGATCTTTTTTCCCAAGAAGCAGCTTCGGTTTTTGGTTTGACCAGAAAAGAGCTGATGATCACAGGAGTGACTTCCGGTGCAGTAACAGGTGCAGGGATAGATCTTCTTTTTGCAGGACATACACTTTTACTTGGTGGGGCTATCGGTGGCCTTGTTGGTGCTGCAGGTGCATATTTTGGCTTTGATGAACTTTCAGATGTGAAAGTCTTAGGACAAACTTTAGGTAAGCGTACTTTAGTGATGGGACCTATGAAAAACAGAAACTTTCCTTATATTTTACTCGGACGTGCACTTTTCCATACCTCCAAGACGGCCAATCGTTCACATGCTTCGAGGAATATAGCAGATTTTAAAATGGACAGCAGTTTTAAAGAGAAGTGGTTGGATGATGGTTTACGAAAATCTTTAGAGGGATGTCATAAAAAGTTTCGTTCAGGAAATGCCTTGCAAACAGAAGTCTTGGAAGAGTATAGGCAACTGATAAAAACAATTTTGATAAAATTGATAAAAGAGAGTTAAATATGAAGGGCAGGGCTACTTAAAATGCAAAAAAAAATAGCGTACCAGGGTGTACAGGGTGCATATTCTGAACAAGCCTGCAAAAATGCTTATAAAGATTATAAAACAGTAGCATGTGACACTTTTCATGAAGCAATGTGGATGGTAGAGAGTGCTGAAGCTGATCTGGCAATGATACCATTGGAAAACTCAACTGCAGGGAGGGTTGAAGAGATCTACCGTCTGATCCCAAAGATGGCACTGCATGTTATAGGAGAACATTTTGAGCCTGTAGTGCATTGTCTACTTGGTCTGCCTGATGCAAAACTGGAAGATTTAAAGTATGTGGCTTCTCATCCTCAGGCATTGGCACAATGTCATAATAATATTATGGAACTTGGATTAAAAGCAGAAGCAAAGTTAGACACTGCAGGTGCAGCAAAAGAGTTACAGGAGTTACAGGATATACATAGGTCCGCGATTGCTTCAAAGCTTGCAGCTGATATTTATGGTCTTCAGATATTGAAAGAGAATTTTGAAGATGTACAAGGCAACACAACACGATTTTTTATACTCTCAAGAGAGAAAAGAACACCTCTCTATAATGCTTCTGAAAGTTATATTACTTCACTTATATTTCAGGTAAAAAATATTCCGGCTGCTTTGTATAAAGTACTTGGAGGTTTCGCAACCAATGGGGTAAACATCTTAAAAATTGAGAGTTATATGGGAACTAATACACTTCAGGGAAGTCAGTTTCATATAGATATAGAGGGACATACAGACTCTCATAATGTAAAGTTGGCACTTGATGAATTGGCTTTTTTTGCTGATGAAGTAAGGATCCTTGGAACCTATGAGAGTCATAGGCACCGTGTATCGGAGAACTGATCTAAGTATATCTGTTGTTTAAATTATAAAAGTTTTTCTATTCCAAGCAGGATAAGTGCAGATAAAAGTCCTCCGGCCACACCGGCAAGTACATCATCAAGCATCACACCTAATCCACCTTTTAGCTCTCTGTCTATCCAACCTATAGTTGAAGGCTTCCAAATGTCAAAGAGACGGAATGCAGAAAAGCTAAAGAGGATAGCAAGGAACTCTACATAAGGGAAAGAGAGCGTGATCGCTGTAGAAAAAGCTATCATAAGACTTATCCACATACCAGCTGCTTCGTCTATGACAATATGCTGTTGGTCATGGACACCAGTTAGTTTTTCATATTTGTTTATCTCAAAAATCCCGATGACTGTAATGGCTAAGGTAACTGTGAAAAGTGTCTCCATCCCCAAATAATAGAGTATAGCCAATCCTACAGGAAGTGAAGCAAGTGTCCCTACTGTACCAGGTGCTTTACTACTGAGCCCAGCCCCACCAAAAGTTAAAAAAAGTTTTTGTAATGTCATGCTGTCCCCTATGTGAGTGATGAGGTTTGATATAGCTCAATAAGCTTTAAATAAAATTGCTCTTCACTCTGCTGTTCGAGTAGGCCTGAACCTGGCATCAAAGAGTAGTGCATCTCTTGCAAGTTTTCAAATCTTTCAGGAAAAAGTGCTGCCAGAATGTTCGCAGAAACCTCTTTTCTTACTAAAATAGATGGAGGAATGAGTCCTGATTGTATAAGTTTCATGATGGAATCTGAATGGTAGTGTACATGGTGGTGTTGTCCGTGTGGACAGGTTTCAGTACTCACCAAAGTCTTACAGGTGTCACAGTAGACATATTCATCAATGGTTTTAATGTGAATATTAATATCTTTACAGCAATCAAAGACAGTGTTGAGTCTGTTTTTATCGTAATAGAGTCCCAGTCCTCCATGGTTCTTACCGATCACCAGTTGGTGAGAACCATAATTTTTTGCAAGCAAGGCATCAAGAATAAGCTCATTATATCCTGCAAAAATATATGAGTTCTCAAAAGGGATGATCAGTACTTTGTTACGAGGTAAAAAGTTATCTACAAACGTTGAAAGTGCATTATGACGTATGTCGTAACGAAGTCCTCCTGCAGTAAAAGGTTTACGTAAAAAGATAATGAGCAGATCAGATTCTGAAAGGGCTTGACGTATCATACGTTCATGGGCACGGTTTAATGGATTTGCCGCCAACATCATAGAAGAGACATATTTGGCACCTGTTTTCGTAATCATGGTCTGTATACGGTTTTTATTATCTTCTATCAGTGGATAGGTGACAGTATATTCACCCGATACTGCGATATTTCCAAGTCGTATAGTAGTGTTTTTGACACCTGGATGTGTATTGTCAGAAGTCCCATAAATATTTTGTAAACGTTTTATAGGGTCGACTTTAAATGTCTCTTCAACATGTAACTCTCCCACAGTGTTGCCATCATTGATAAGGGTGACAACATCACCTTTTTTCAATGTTTTGAGGACTGCTTCATTTGTTGCACCTTTAGGTGCCAAGATAAAAGAAAAAGGAAATGGTACACCTTTATACATTCTTGTAGCATCTACATCTCTAGCTTCTTTTTCATTCATCAAACCTTCAACAGGAGAGATAAGTCCTGCCTTTACCAAGGCAAGTGTAGAGAGTGCTTCTGCATCTATATAGAGTGATTTATTACTTGACATATCGCTTCCTTATTTTTTCTTAAAGAGTCCGTATTTTTTTCTCTTTTCCCAGAGACTTTTTCTTGAGATCCCAAGCTTTTTGGAAAGTTCTGTATCAGGGAACTTGTATTGAAAAGAGTTAACGATGAACTTTACATAGTCATCGATCGTTAAAATTTCATTTTGGTCATAAAGTTTAGAGTCTGTGTTAAGTGTGATCGTTGGAAAATCAGATTCTAGTTCACAAGTACTACATAAGATAAATTCATATGTATTGAGCATCTCAAGTAACGTAGCCTTATCAGTTTTCTTGAGTTCTTGAACCTCCGTGATGTAAAGAACAGAGCTAGGAGAACTTTTCTCTATCTTCTCTTTCCATTTTTTATCGCTAAGCGGTATGTATGTGAGAAGCGTATTGTTCAAGTTAGCGTATTCAAAAACGATCTTGTCTACGAGTCTTTGATAATTCGTTTCTATCACAAGTGGAGTTGAGATCGTGGAAACGTCAAATTCACTTTCGATATCTTGTAGAAGGTTATCCATATACTCTTGATAAAGCGTTGTTTGTTTTTTGAGGGATTGATACTCTTTATAGTGTTCGATCTTACGCATAAGATCTTCCAACATAAATGGTTTTACAATGTAATCATTTGCACCAAGTTTAAGAGGTTCACCCACTGTGTCATTATTGATATAGTTAACCATCATAATGATGATCTTATCTTTAAATTTTGTAATCAGTGGAGATGTATTTTGTCCAGGAAGGTTTGTGGAGAGCAGGTAGACATCTCCATTGCTCAACATAGCTTCTTTAACTGAAGAATATGTCTCTGTGTCATATCCAATTTCAGTGAGTTTTGAGGCAATACTTTGTGCCAAATAGAGTTCATTTTCTACAATGATGATTTTCATAATTCTTTCCAGTTCAAATAAGTTAAATTTGCTACGGCGTGAACGGTCACACCTTCTTTTCGTCCTACAAAACCAAGCTTTTCAGCCGTGGTTGCTTTGATGTTGACGAAATTTTTTCTAATACCAAGAATCGATGCAAGTGTAGAACGCATCTCATCTTTATATGGCAAGAGCTTAGGTGCTTCTGCCATAATGGTAAGGTCAATATTGCCAATGGTGTACCCATAAGCACAGATACGTTTTACAGTGTCACGAAGGAGGACTTTTGAGTCAGCTCCTGCATACGTATCTTCAGTGTCAGGGTAAAGTTCACCTATGTCTCCCATCCCAGCGGCTCCAAGGAGTGCATCGATCAGCGCATGAATGGCAACATCCCCATCGCTGTGTGCTTTAAATCCATAATCCACATCTATAGGCACACCACATAAGAACATTTTTTTATCTGATTCAAAAGGGTGTATATCTATACCAAAACCGGTGAGTGTTTTCTTTGAGGGTGCCTTTAGGCAGGAGAGTTTTGCTAGATCTTGAATAGTAGTAAGTTTATGTGCATGTGCATCACCTTCTACAAACATGACACTTTCACCCAATGAGGCCACAGCAGAACTGTCATCTGTGAAGATCGTTTCTGTCTCAAGTGCTTTTTTAAGAATATCGGTCTTAGAGAGTTGAGGGGTCTGGATGATCTTGACCTTGTCTCTGTCTATAGGACTTCCTCCCATGTAGAGTGTATCAGTGACAGGCAGTACAGGTACGATACATGATGCTTTTTCCTGTGCGGATAAAATACGCTCGATCATATCATCGGTAACGCAAGACCTAGCGATATCTGAAACGAGTACATGGCTTGAGTTTACTTTTTGGAGAGCATTGTAAAGTGAAGCTTGTCTAGAGTCTCCACCTTCTACATAAGTATAGGATGCAAAGTTTTTCATGACCTGTATCTCTTCATAGGTGGAGACAATGATGATCTCTTCAAATAGTCCATTCTGTTCAAAATGTTCAGCAACATATAACCATAAGGGTATGTCTCCTGTGTAGAGCCACTGTTTTTTAACATTGTTCTTAAATCTTGACGAACTTCCAGCACCCAGAAGTATCAGAGTAGTATTGGACAACTAAACTCCCTATAAATGTAATATGTATCAAATCGTAACGGATTATACAAAAGGGATACTTTTTTTTCCTTTAATCGGACTTTTTTACTCCGATTTGAAAAATGTAGCCAATATTTCAATCTAATTTAAGATTTAGGTGGTATAACTCCTTATAACTAAATTATTAGGAATAGACATGACACAAGAAAATGTATTAGAAGCGTTAAAAAATGTAACGTATCCTGGATTTACGAAAGATATCGTAACGTTTGGATTTGTAAAAGATGTACGTGTTGATGGAACAGCAGTAGGCTTGACCATTGATATCACTTCTTCAGCAGATGAAGTAAAAGCACAAATAACTGAAGAAGCAACAACAGAACTTAAAAAACTTGGTTTTGAAGAAGTGAATGTTAGCATCGTAGCGCCACAGGCACCAAAGCAGATGTCTAATTCTGTAAGTGGTAAGAACATCGCTCCACATGTGAAGAACTTTGTAATGGTATCTTCGGGTAAAGGTGGTGTTGGTAAATCAACTACTTCTGTAAACATAGCAGTAGCTATGGCAATGCAAGGTAAAAAAGTTGGTCTTCTTGATGCAGATATTTATGGACCGAACATTCCTCGTATGATGGGTGTAGAAGATCAAAAACCACAAATCCAAGGTAATAAAGTTGAACCTCT
This sequence comes from Sulfurovum sp., assembly GCA_965657515.1. Lineage (GTDB taxonomy): Bacteria > Campylobacterota > Campylobacteria > Campylobacterales > Sulfurovaceae > Sulfurovum. The sequence goes on along the minus strand of CBFHPE010000002.1, from coordinate 34,236 downwards.
TAAAGCATATGGTGTAGAGATCATGTCAATGGGTTCATTGATGGAGCCAGGACAGTCATTGATCTGGAGAGGATCTATGATCATGAAAGCGATCGAGCAGTTCTTAAGAGATATCTTATGGTCTGAACTAGATGTACTTGTTATCGATATGCCTCCAGGAACAGGTGATGCACAACTTTCATTGGCTCAGTCTGTACCTATTACAGCAGGTATCACAGTAACTACACCTCAAGAAGTCTCTTTGGATGACTCTAGACGTTCACTTGATATGTTCCAAAAACTATATATCCCAACTGCGGGTGTGATAGAGAATATGTCAGGTTTCATCTGTCCATCATGTGATACTGAATCAGATATCTTTGGTATGGGAACTACAGTACCTGTAGCAAAAGAGTACGATACAGATGTTATCGCACGTATACCGATTGAACCAGCGATCAGAGTAGGTGGAGATACAGGTATGCCAGTAACATATCATCAGCCAGACTCAGAGACTGCAAAACGTTACCAGGAAGCAGCATCTAACTTACTTGCATTTATAGATAAAGTAAATGCAGAAGGTTTAGCTGATAATTCAGGCGTACAACCAACTACACCTCCAGGTGTAAGTGCATGTAGTACAGGTGGAGCAGCAGCTTCTACACCTGCACCTGCAAAAGCAGAAGGCGAAAGCTGTGGAACAGGATGTGGTTGTCACTAATTTCTACTTTACAGTAGTACCGACTTTATTCTAAAGCTTGGTACTACTTCAGTGAGTAGATCACTTTTTATACTGTCAGGTTTATATCTTCGAACCTGACTAATAACTCATTAACTTCAACATTAGATAAACAGTAATAGACTACCCAAAATCAAAATAAGCGACAAACTTCCAAACTCTAAATATTTTTTTAACGTTTCACTGGACTTGAGCACCTTCTTACGTATAACAGTACTTAAAAGTGCTGAGAAAAAGATAACAGTACTCATCCCCAGGCTCATAACCAAGGCAGATATAAACCCAGCATAGTAAAGACCTGTAGAGATCGCAAAAATAAAGAGTGTAGTGGTCCCAGGGCATGGTATGATACCAGCAGAGATGATAAGTGCAGTGTCTGTAGAGTTTTTATCTACTTTACAGGATGCACAGCCGCAAGTTGAGAGGTGAACAGGGGAAGCACTAAATTTAAACTGAGGGTTTGTTTTCTCCTCTTCTACTTGTTTGTAGAGCAGATACTTTTTATAGATCAAATAGAGGGCTATAGTGATAATAATAAGAGCAGAGATCTTCGTAGTATAATAGACGGTATCATCTAGAAATTGTGCTAAAAGTGTATTGACAAGAAAATAGATCACAAGGGTCAAGATAAAGGCTGAAAAGGTATGTACAACCCCTATAGCAAGTGAGATAATAAAAGCTTTTGTGTAAGACCTGTCATTGGAGAGAAAGTAGCTTGCTACAAGTGTTTTTCCATGACCTGGTCCCATAGCATGTATGACACCATACCCAAAGGCAAAAAAGAGTAAAAAAAGATAGGTCATCGGATTTTTTTCATCTTTAATTGACGTAAAAAGCGATTTTATCTTTTCCATAGTTGTTTTTAACAGGTTCTCTTGCATAGTCTCTTTGTTCTTTTCAACGACTTCTACAGGAATGTCAGGTATTTTAATAACCTGATTTACCTCTGGTTTAGAGATTTCGTGGATAAGTGATTTGTCTTCAAAAAGTATCGATGCTATATGAAGATAGAGGTTTTTTGAGTAGCTAAAGTCACTTTTGTTTATTGCAAGCTCTTTCATTCTAAAAGTGAAATAACCCTCATCATCAACAAGTGAGATAGCCAAACTGGCGTTGTGTGAAATCTCATGTTGAAATTTTACATTATAAGTAAACACTAAAGACCCATTTATTTCTTTTATAGAGAATGCATCAAAGCTTGGATGCAGGTCAATAGCTTCAGAGGCATTCTCATCAGCATATTGTATGGATGTTAACATATTTTTGGGCTCAAGGTAGTCAAGCTTGGCTTGAAGGATATCGTTCAACTCATTCTTGTCAAGTATATTATTGCCGTTTTTATCATATGGTGCTATGAGTTCTTTTGTGAAAACCTCTGAAAAGTGCCATGTAAAATGGATATTATTGAGTTTTTTCTCTTTTATATCTAATTTGAGATCTAGCTCAACGGATGGAACCATGAGCATACATGTGGCACAACCATAGCTAAATTGGAACAGAAGTGTGAGCAGTAAGATCATTTTTGTCATATGCATAATAAATAGTATCCTATAGATTCTTTTTTGAGCGTTAGTTAGTTCTTATCGTATTGTATTATTTTTATAAACTCAAATGGGTTAATTTACCAATATTACTTGAGCTTCATTTGTAATCAAGAAAAGTATCTTGCAACTTAGTCGCATTTAATATTGATTCGGCTATAATCCCGCCATGAAAATCGAAGAACTTATAAAAAATAAAAATATTAAGCTTACTAGAAGAGCAAAAAGATGAACTTTTTTTCATTTACCAAGAAGAAAAAGTAGCGAGAGATGTATATATAACACTTGGAGACATTTATACAAATGAAAATACATTTGCATCGATACAACTTTCAGAACAGAGACATATAGATGCTGCCAGAGGACTTTGTGAAAAATATGGAGTTAATATTGATGGTGTGGATGAAGAGAATATTGGTACTTTTGTATTACAGCCTTTACAGGAACTTTATGATACATGTGTTGCAAAAGGTCAGCAATCATTGCTTGATGCTTTAGAAGTAGGAGAACTTATAGAAGTTACTGATATTGAAGATCTAGAACATGCGATGGTGGGTATGCCAAGTGATGTAGTCAATGTATTTGAAAATCTCAAAGAAGGTAGTTTAAACCATTTAGATGCCTTCCAAACCGCTATCTCTAGAGAGTCATAAGTGATGATGGAACCTAAAGACATCGCAGTTCATTACTATAAATTACTTTATGGTGGTGATCTGAGTGGTGTAAAGGAGCTTATGACAGAAGACTCTTACTTTATGACCTTGGAGTCTTTTGGTTTACGTCTATCTTTTGAAGATCCTCAGTTTAAAGCGCTTTTAAAAGAGATCAAAGAGAGTAAAGATTCACTTGAAAAGGTAGAACAGTTGCTCTCAAAAGATCTTCTTAAGAGAGACCATGCAGCTAAAATAGAGATTTTAGATACAGAGATGAATGGCAAGATGCGACAGACTGTCAATTATAAAGAAGCAGATAAAGTTAAAAAACTTTATTTTTCAAAAGAAAAAGATGGGTGGAAGATCAATTATTACGCAGGCCGTAAAGTAGATTAATCTCTCCAAAGCAGTTTAAATTCACTTCCTTTAGAGAGTTCTGAGTCAAGTTCTATCTTGATATGGTACTCTTTACATATCTGATTTACGATATCTAATCCCACGCCAAATCCTCCATGTAAACTGTTACTTGATTTAAAACGTTTAAATATATTTTCTTGATCTTCTTTGGAAATACCAAGACCATTATCTTTGACTGAAAAATAGTGTTCTGTTAGAAATACATGTATATCTCCACCCTTTTTACTGAATTTTATGGCGTTTGTGAGAAGATTATCTATGATTAGAGTGAGTTTTCTTTTATCCATTTTTATAACTTTATGGTCTAGGCTAGAGCTTATGTGCAGATTTTTAAAATTAATAAGCGTCTCCATATACCTTACGCGTTCCATCACAACCTCTTTGACATCTATATCAGTATCTTTATACTCTATATAGTCATGAAAAGAAGCGAAAGAGAGGTCATTGTAAAGGTTTGAAAGTGTCTTGGTTGCTATGTCGATGCGGTCAAGTGAACGAAGTTGTTTTTCATTAAGGTTTTCCTTATCCATATGTTCATAACTCATCAGTATAGTGCTAATAGGTGTATTCATTTCATGGGTCACATCTTTCATGAACTTCGTTAAGGATGATATCGTCCTTTTAATAGGGTATAACATGATCTTAGATAAAAGCAAAGCAGAGAAAAGTAGAAGAAAAAAACCATAAAGAGCTACATGCATAATTTGATTTATGATAGCATTGATCATATAGATATCCAGAGATTTTTTAATCACTATATATTTGACATCAAGATATTCTTTGTCAAGTGATTTAACAAGAACATATTCATCATTTTTTTCGTAGAATAATTTATCAAAATTGATCTTTTCGTTTTTAAATGTTGCAGTTGCAGCGATGCGTTCTCCTTCTCTATCATAAAGGCCAATGGCATAACCTTCCTCATAAAAAGTGAACGTTTCGTTTTGATTTGTATGATAGTACTCAAGTTTTGCATTGATGCTTTTTGTTTTATATCGCATCTCTAATCGCATTTTATCGATGAGGGATTTTGTTTGATTCTGGTAATAGAGATATCCCATCCCTGAAGCTAAAATACTAAGGGATCCCATATAAACGATAATGAAAAAAACAACGCTTTTGGTACTGGCACGCATCAGTTGGAAACTTTCATTTCAAATCTATAGCCTACACCTCTGAGATTTTGTATCATGTCCTGGGTAAGCTGTTTACGAAGATTTTTGATATGTGCCCTTAAGGATTCAGATGAACCGTTCTCATCATAATCCCACAGTACTTCATAAAGGTTTTCTAATGTGACTACTTCATTGGGATGTTGTAAAAAATGTTTGAGCAGTTTTAGTTCTTTTTGTGGTAAAGAGATATCTCCTTTTTCCGTATGCAGTAACTCTGTATCGATATCAAAAGTGACATCCTTACTTATTTGAATGATAGTAGAACGTTGTTGTGTAAAAGCACGTTTTTGAATATTTTTAATGCGTAAAAGAAGTTCGGCAAGTTCAAAAGGTTTTTTAAGATAGTCATCTGCACCACTTTCAAAACCCTTTGAAACATCTTCAATATCATTAAGTGATGTTACAAAGATCGTGGGAGTAGTGTCGCCATTTTCTCTCAACATTTTGAGTAGATCAAAGCCTTTAATAGCAGGTACGTTGACATCAAAGATATAAAGATCATATCTTGTTTCATAAGCAGCAGATAATGCCTCTTCACCATCATATACGGTCTCTAGTTCAAAATTATTATCTGTAAGATATTCTGAGATGATATCTGCCAAAGCGATATCATCTTCCAATAATAGAATTTTCATAGATACTCCTACTGATTAGATACCTAATGATAACCTTTTAATTTTTAGAGTTCATGAATATATTTATATACTGCTTGAATTTCTTCTTCAGAATGTTTAGTTGTAAATTTCTTTTTCATTTTTTTAACCATTGCCATTGATTTTTTCTTCCCTGAAACATAATCTTTCATGGCTTGGTCTAGAGCATCTACAGACATACCATTGATCGCTTTTGATTTATTCAAAGCCACTTTATCACCTTTAGCACCATGGCAGCTTTTACACTCTTTTTTATAGATCGAAGCTCCTGATGAGGCAAGAAGAAGAGTACTTGAAAACAGTGGTAGTAATATTATTTTTTTAAGTGTCATAATTTTCTCTTTTTAGTTGATAGTTAGTTTATGCTTACACAATTTTACTGTAAATTTCTTTGCCTCTGCAAAAGTAATGTCTTTATAGTATGATAAAGAAATTTAGCTGTGGTGTGTAAAAAATCATATAATTATTATAATATTTAAAAGTAATATATACATCACCCTTTAGGATGATACACATGTAACTTCATACATATTTCATACTTTTTTACTATAATTGAAGGTAAATATATGAGAAAGGTACTATGATGAGATATAGATTTGTTATTCCCACACTTTATTTCTTTAGTACACTGTCTCTATTTCCTGAAGCCAATAATTTAAATGATGTTCCGCAAAATGATGGAGAAAAGAAAGCATTTCTTACACCTGCTAAAGAAAAAAAATCACGTTTTATTTTCAAAAACACCTCCAAAACTAAAGATATAGACACAAAGAATGAAAGTACTCAAAAAAATGAGTCTCAAAGATATGTTTATGAAAACAAATCCAAATTTAAATTTCAGTTTACACCTGGTTCGGGATACAATAATATAGAAAGTTCAGGTGCTAGTGGCAGTTTAGGCAGTGGAAAAGGTAAAGGGAAACGTCGATAGTCTTTTTGTAATTTTAATGAAAAGAATGGAAGCTCGATCATTATTTGATCTGGAGTTTATTATAAAGTTCTATCTTTGAATTTACATTGTATTTATTAAATATATTTTTCATATGCGTTTTAAGAGTGTTGATAGAGATATTTAATAGTTCCGCTATTTCAGCATAAGATTTACCAGATAAGACATTTTTTGCAATCCGTTTCTCTTGCTCCGTCAAGAGTGAAAAATCATGATCTACACGAACGCATTGATTGTAGACTATACTAAATTGTTTATCGTAAAGTGGTTGAAGCAGTGTCTGAAACAGTTGTTTCATTTCTTCAAGTTTCTGGAAATCGATTTCAACGTCTTTACGAAAGAGAAAACAGATGATACCTATGATCTCTTTACCCCCATAATCATGAATAGACATCATTATGGCATTTTTCATCTCTAACTCTTCATTAAAGGAGCTTGCTTCTCTTTTTGTAAGTCTACCCTTAAGTAGTTGATATAGGTCATCTGTCTTATAGTATTTATTTCCGGAGATAAGTTGCAGATAATGATTATTAACAAAAGTGTCCCAATCTAATTTTTTATTGTTAAAAACATATTTATGCAGTAAATGAGAAAAAACTCTATGTTCCTCTATAACATATTCGGGATACACTTTACCATTGTCATTGATACATATGGAGATCACGTCAGCACCAGTTTTTTCAAGATAGAACTTTCTCTCTTTGTGGAGTATGGCCTTTAAGTGTTTACCTTGAATAATACAACTTTGTATGTTTATGATCTTGTGTAAAATATCATTATCTTGTATATTCATTAGAGGGCTTCTTTTATAGATTTATGTAATTGGTTTATTCAATTAAACTTTGTATCGAAAGTTTAGCGTTCTAAAGTGTCATTGACATGACATTTTGATCCATATCAATAACTCTATTCATTATACGCTTAAAAATAGATAAATTTCATAAAGTGTATGATTTTTTTTGATGATATTATTTGTTATAGAATCTCTTTTAACAAATGAAATATTATTCATCTATTGATGATGATTCACCACACTATAATCACCAGTTAATGTATATTGATGAAGTGGATGTTTAATATCGTAATACTCTCTCTATTAATAAGCTTAATTTATGGTCATTGGTAAATATAATAAAAAGAATAAGTATATAATATAGATATAACTTAAGGGAGGTTAGTGAAATGAATCTATATAAAAGTTCTAAACTAGCATTAATTGGTCTGTTTGCTACAGTAGGTTTGGTACAGGAAGCAGAAGCGATGCCAATGTTTACAACACAAACAGGATTGGACTGTGCATCCTGTCATACACAAAGTATGCCAAAATTAAACAGCGTTGGTCGACAGTTTATGATTTCAGGTATGACAATGAGTCAGCAAGTAGAAGAGATGAATAACAGTGGTGCTGATATAAATCCTTCTTTACTGTTGAAAGTAAAATATGAAAAAACTTGGGACAAACCAACCAAGCAAGGTCGTATACAAGAGGACGAAGACAGTACAAATGAAGGACAGTGGGCTATACCAAGAACAGCTCAAGTGCTAATGGGAGGGAGAGTAGCAGAAAATGTTGGTGGATTAGTAAGGCTTTCTTACAGGGAGGAACATGACGCCACCATCACTGGAAAAGCAATTTATGCGCAAGAGGTAGAAAATGGATACTGGGGAACAGCTGTCTATTCTGAAGCAAACTTTGGACCTTTCTCTGGAATGGAGGTCTATAATACTGGGCTCTATAAACCAGTAAGAACATTTGAGATCAGAAAACTTGCAAATGCAACTCAAGCTTGTAGTGTGGGTACCGGAGCAGCAACAGGATTGCAAGTCTATTATGATAAAGACAGTCTGTTTGGAGATGAAGGTCATTTCTTTGGAAGTATTGGAGTGTATGCGCCAGGTCAGGATAATCGTTATATGGACCTAAGCAGTAATTTACTTCCTTTTGCAAGAATTGCTTATGAATACCCTGTAGGGGATTACAATCTCATCTTTGGTGGATTTGCCATCGTTGGAGGTTCTACAGCATCAGAAGGTAGTGCATTAAGAGTAAAGAGAGAAACGTATGGATTAGACTTTCAATTAGAAGGTGAGATCGCAGAGAAAAGTATCTCGGTTATTGCAACCAATATTTTCAAAAATACAGTCGAATATACGGGTATGGGTGCAGGTTCTACCCACGATCTGGAAAATATGGAAAATGATGCATTCTCCATAGAAGGTCAAGTCATGATGACGGAGGCAGTGGGTGTTAAGCTTGCATATCTCCGATACAATGACACATATGATTATGAAAATAGAAAATGGGTCAATGTACAAGATATAGATTATGCCATTACTGCAGGCTTGGACTATACTTTTATGGCATACGTACCTATGAAGTTAGCGGCAGAGTATTCATGGGCAGAGCCAGGATTAGACAGGGTTGAAAATTATCAGAGTTTTCTTCTAACACTGACGTTACCGTTTTAATATTTTGAGAATATAAAAGGAAAAAAATGAAAAATAATCTTATTAAACTAAGTCTTGTGATTGCTGCTATGTCTACAACAAGTACATTTGCAGGGCATATTGTTTCGGATATGGATCAAGGCTTTACGGCAAATAAACAGTATGCTTTTGGTGGATGGAACTTGGACAATGTAGATGTTAAGATCGTAGATTTAAATGACCCACACTACAATATCGGTGATTTTAATGAACTTACTGGTGCTTATAGTACAATGACTTATGGTTTGTCATTTGAGTCAGATATCTCCAGGAATGGTACTGTGTTGGGTAGGTTAGTAGGTAAAGAGTGGCCTCTTGGTGAACCTGCAGGGATCAAGGTCATCAATGGAGATACAGCGGTACAAAATGGAAAACCGGAAAATTGTCTTATGGCAACTACGTATCTGGCTACTGGTTACTTAAATTCTGCGGCACCTCAGTCAAATACCTGTTCAGGACCTTTTAAATCGCATAAGCGATTTAAAATCGAGATGATGAGCACTACGTATACTGCTGATGGTGCATTTGGTAAACCAATTGATATGGTCTTTAATCTTGTTGAAGGAGACAGTAGCAGGCAACGTTACCAGCTTATACAAAAAATAAATAACCATACAGGAAAAAGATTGGATGGATATAAAGTTGAAGTGCTAGATGATGCTAAGATGCCAAATATGGCATTGACCCTTTCTCTTGGTTATGGTGAATATGTAGGGTCATCTTCAGCGACAGATATTTGGGGAATAGATGAGATGGCAAATATGCCTCATGGACTTTTCGGACCGATGGACAGTCACCATGGTGCAGAAGGTTTTTTTGATACTAAGAGATCCTATTATCCTGTAGGTCTTTCTAATGGAAATACTGTTATCTCATATATTGGTCCAATGCAGGGTGGAAATTATCAACAGCTTTTTGGTAACTGGTTGCCTTCTAAATGGCACCCTATGGGTATTTTTTATGATAACGGTGATGCTGGCACAGAGGATGCACTTCTTGCATTTTGGGGTGATCCTTTAGGTTCAGGTACCAATGGTTGGCACAAAGGACAAGTTGATGGTTTTGCATCACTTACAGAGGATGAAGAAGCGTTATGGACGGCTGGTGATCCGTATTATATAGCAGGGATTGAAGACAGTGTAAACCTCGGACTTAATTATATAGTGAATGTAGGAGAGAATGCAGCGATAGGAAGTACATTTACTATCCGTATTACACCACACTTTGCTCCGAGTGCAGAACAAGGTACACCATCACATGTCACTGATGCACCTGATCCAACACACCCTGGTAGTGAACGTCCTAACCCTGATGATGGTAAAGGAAGTGTTCCTGCATATGATAATATGAGCCTTTTAGTCATGATCTTTGGTTTCCTTGGCATCGGTGCACTGATCGCTAGAAGAAAGTTAGTCTAAGAAGATACTTTGGAAATTATGAAGCCACACTCTATTACTCCGATGTGGGGCTTCATTCTTCGTTATCTATTTTGGGTTTCGTTGCTCTATGCAGCTATTTATTTTGAAAATTTTTCTCCTCTTATTTTTATTAATTCTTTACAAACTGAACTTAGTATCTATTTGACACAGTTATGGATCAACCTCTTTGATATCCCTATCCAAATGACTGGTGCAACACTCACATATACACATGGGCTAGAGTTGGAGATAGTGCATGAGTGCAACGGGTTAGCAGCATTTTTATTTTTATTAGCGGCAATAATTGCGTATCCTGCTCCTATAAAAGTCAAATTCCTCTGGATTATATTTTCTTACTTTCTTTTGCTTATCGCAAACTCTGTTAGATTAGACTGGATCCTTTATCACGTGATAGAACATCCTGAAGACTTTAAATTTATACATGAGGTTGTGGGACGTTATGTGATTGCCGCAATACCTTTGGTACTGTTCTATTTTTTTAGTGATCGATACACAAAAAAAGAGCCGCATTAAATATAGATCAGCTGATTCTTTTTTCTAATTTTATGATACTGAAACAGGACGGCCTTAAGCACCGTCTGCTCTGAATATCTCAATACACGATTTCAACTCAAATAGATTAACATTATTTAGCTATAATTATTGACTTTTATGCAGATATAAAAAACAAAATAATTTAGGATAAACGTGTTAAGTGCCGTTGAAAGAAAAATAGAACAATTTATAGTAGATCTGGATGATAAAGAGGTTAGCAGACTTTATAATCAACTTCCTCATGGTAAGCGCTTGCGTGCCAAACTTATATTGAAGATAGCTGGTCCTTCTCTTCCTGTGGTCAAAACAGCTGCGGTGGTCGAGATGATACATGCTGCAAGTCTTTTACATGATGATGTCATAGATGATGCCTACACAAGACGCTCCAAACCTTCCATCAATGCACTATATGGTAATAAAACAGCCATTATGCTAGGGGATATTCTTTATTCAAAAGGTTTTTTTGAGTTAAATAACATTTCTGCAGAGGTGGCAAAGGTAGTTTCAAATGCAGTTACGCAGCTCAGCCTTGGAGAACTTCATGATGTTTCTCTTTCAAAAACATTTAATCTTGACAAAAAAGCATATTTGAAGATGATATACCAGAAAACTGCCTCACTTATGGAAGCTAGTGCAGGTGCTGCTGCGCTTTTGGCGGGTAAAGATAAAGTACCTTATATGACCTATGGAAGAAATCTCGGTATGGCATTTCAAATGATAGATGATATTCTCGATATTACAGCTGATACAGCAACTTTGGGTAAACCGGCACTGCATGATTTTGTAGAAGGAAAGACTACATTACCGTATATATATCTTTATGAAGTGTTGGATGCAAGTAAAAAAGAAAGATTAAGATCATTACATGCAAAATTGTTGACAAAAGATGAACAAAAGTGGATACTCGAAGAGATGAGAGTACATCAGATCATTGAAAAATCATTTTTTGAAGCCAGAGAGCTCGTAGAAGAAGCTATTGAATTGATGAATCATCATGGTGAAGAAGCACTTTCTGATATCGCCATGCAGATGATAGATAGGGAGTTTTAATGTACTATCAAGTAATGAGTTTTTCTCATAAAAACTGTGATCAGGGTATGAGGGAACAATTGGCATTTGCTAATGATGAAGAAAAAATTGAAATGTTGAACCAATTGGTTGCATTTGATTTTATACATGAATCATTTATTGTGTCTACCTGTAACCGCGTTGAAATCGTATTGGCTACACGTGACAATTTTTCAAGTTATCATACGATCTTAGGTCTTATGAGTCAAAAGAGTACATTGAACTTCTATGAGGTTAAAGATGCAGGGGTACGTTATGATGATGAAGAGGCAGTACAACATATTTTTTCCGTGGTCTCTTCATTAGACTCTCTGGTTGTAGGTGAGTCTCAGATTACAGGACAGGTAAAAGAGGCGTATATGCTTTCTCATAGAAATGGGACTGCCGGACGTAAACTCAATCGTATTATCTCATATGCAGTAAAATGTGCAGCAGAAGTACGTAATGTTACAAATATTTCTCAAAATCCTATCTCTATAGCATCTGTAGCAGTGTCGCAGGCACATAAGATCTTAGGTGACAGTATGGCAGGTACAACAGCAGTCGTTGTAGGAACAGGTGAAATGGGTGTATTGGCAACGAAACACTTGCTTAGGGCAGGGTGTGATGTGGTCATGATGGGGAGAGATCAAGCAAAAGTGGAACTGATAGCCCACTCTCTAGGTGAAAATGTGAAAGCAGCACCTATGGAAAAACTTCAAAAATATGTGAACCGTTATCGTTTGCTTTTTTCAGCTACTTCATCTAGAGAACCTATCATTACGCAAGATCTCATAGAAAATGAAACAATTCCAAGACTTTGGTTTGACATGGCCATCCCTCGTGATATAGAAGATATGGATGTAGAAAAATTACGGATATTCCGTATAGATGACCTTCGTGCCATCTCGCAAGATAATCATGCACTACGAGAAGAGCAGGCAGTCAGAGCAGCAGAGATAGTAGAAAGATTTAAAGATGAGTTCTATGCATGGCTAAGAGCACTCTCCATAGAACCTGTCATCAAAAAGATGAGAATGAATGTTGAAGATGCCATAGATAAAGAGATAAAAAGAGCCATGAATAAAGGTTTTGTACCTCAAGAGTATGAAGATAATATGCGTAAAATGGCTGAGCAGATGTTTAACCGTTTTTTACATGACCCTACACAAAACCTTCGTCACTCCTCTACAGATAAGGAAAATGCAAATTGCATAGAAGCGATCAAAAAGATGTTTGAAATAGATACAGATAATATTGATCTGAAACAATATAAAGATGACCACCATACAAAAGGATACACTGCGTGAGATACTCAAGATTATTAATACCTACAACCAAAGAGACACCCAATGATGCAACATTGGCAAGTCATATCTTTCTTATAAGAGGTGGCTTTATACAATCAGTAGGAGGGAGCGGTCTCTATAACTTTTTGCCTTTAGGCAAAAAGATACTTGATAAAGTGCATGCTGTGGTAAAAGATGAGTTAGATAAAGCTGGATGTCAAGAGGTAAGTCTCTCTTTTGTTACACCCGCAACACTCTGGGAAGAGAGTGGACGTTTAGAAAAGTACGGTAAAGAGTTACTGCGTTTTAAAGACCGTAAGAACAATGATTTCATTTTGGGACCAACCCATGAAGAGATGATGGTAAATCTCGTGAGACAAACTGTGAAAAGTTACAAACAACTTCCCCTAAATGTCTATCAGATCAATCTTAAGTTCCGTGATGAGATCAGACCTAGATTCGGTCTTATGCGTGGACGTGAATTTTTGATGAAAGATGCTTACAGTTTCCATGCTTCTACTGAAGATATGCAAAGAGAATTTATATTGATGGAAGAGACATATAAAAAGATTTTTACACGTCTTGGACTGGAATTTAGAGTGGTTGATGCAGACTCTGGTGCGATCGGTGGATCAGGAAGTAAAGAATTTATGGTACTTGCTGACAGTGGAGAAGATACGATCGTAGTATGTGATGATTGTGATTATGGCGCAAACATAGAAGCAGCAGTAGCAAAAGCAAAACCTTATGATGCCTCTACAGAAATAAAAGTGATCACGATGAAAGCACTCTACGATGAGGGTGAAACAAAGATAGTACATTTTGCTTTACCGGCATCAGTAGAACTTCAAGATGTAAAAGCATGTAATGCAGTCAATGCAAATGACCTTGTTGAACATGAAGAGACCAGTACGATCGAGACATTGGTCGTAGACAGTGCTTTAGAAGGATTAGACACTCTTAGCGCTGAAGATAAATCTTATGCAGATATATCGGCTGTGCAAGAAGGGGACTCTTGTGCAAGTTGTGGAGGTTCATTACGTTACACAAAAGGTATAGAAGCTGGACACATTTTTCAGTTAGGGACACAATACTCTGAACCTCTAGCTGCAAACTTTTTAGATGAAAATGGAAAATCACAACCGATGGTCATGGGAACGTATGGTATAGGTGTGAGTCGTTTACTAGCAGCTATCATTGAACAAAATCATGATGATAAAGGCTGTATTTGGACAAAAGAGTCTGCACCATTTGATCTACAGATCATTGTTTCAAATATCAAGGATGATGCGCAGGTAGCTTTAGGTGAAGAACTTTACGAAGCTATGTTAGCCAAAGGTGTGGATGTACTACTTGATGAGAGAAAAGATAGATTTGGTGCCAAGATGAAAGATTATGAACTCATTGGTGTCCCACATGCTGTGGTGATCGGTAAAAAACTTACTGATGGCACCGTAGAATTTTTGAGTAGAGACGGTATGGTAAAAGAAGAAATTTCTGTTGAAGCCATCGCTGATCTATTGGCAGAAAGATTTTAAATGATATTTCTACTTATCCCGTTTGCACTTATCGAGCTTTATCTCTCTTTAAAGACAGGGGAGAGTATAGGTTTTCTTTGGTCTGTGATATGGATCATTGGAAGTTTTATGGTAGGTATGGTACTTCTACAGAAGTCACAACACACAATGTTAGGCAATATGCAGTCTATGAAAATGGGAAAACTGGATATTAGAGGATTTCAAAATGCAAGTATGGCGTACTTTATTGGTGCGATTTTACTGATAATTCCTGGGGTCTTTTCAGATCTTTTAGGTGTTTTAGCACTTTTTTATACAGTATATTTACAATTTGTAGCTAAAATAACCCCTGAACATACAAATCAAAACTTTAAAAAACAAGGAGATGATAATGTCATTGATGTCGAAATTATTGATGAGCACGATCGCAGCGACCGTAACGCTTAGTGCAAATGCACAACCGGATGAAAAAGCACTTTTAAAATATATCAAAAGAAATATAGTAAAAAACCCGCAGGTTACAGTTAATGGTATAACTGTTCTTGAGTCTAAAACAGATGAGAGACTTCCTGGCTGGACAATACTCTTAACCAACATGCAATTGGAGTTTCAGAAAAAAGAGATCAATGCTCCTGAGACGATGTTTATTAAAGATGGAATGATCACAGGAAATCTTGTAGATATGAAAACAGGTAATGACTATCGTAATGAGATAAAGCCCTCTGTACCTGAATCCTATTATGATGATGCACATTTAGTGTTTGGTAATAAAGATGCAAAGCATAAAGTGCTTATATTCTCTGATCCACAATGTCCATTCTGTCAAGAGATAGTGCCTGATATATTTAAAGCATCTCAAGAAAATCCTTCAACATTGGCAGTCTACTACTATCATTTACCATTGCTACGTATCCATCCTGTTTCAGATGTTTTGACACGCGTAATGCATGTGGCGCAACATGAGGGGAAAATGGATGTTTTGGAGAAGATTTATTCTCTTAAAATTGATCCAAAAGAGACAAATATGACAAAGATACTTGCTGCAGTGAAATCACATGCAGGATACTCTGTGACAGCAGCACAAGTGAATGATAAAGCAGTGATAGAAGCTTTGAAAAAAGATGTGGATGATGCCGGTAAAATGATGGTTGGCGGTACTCCGACCATCTATATAGACGGTAAGTGGGATAAAATGCGTGACGGATATAAGAGACTTATTAAATAAGTATGAAATGTGGGTATTGATATCCACACAAAAATAAAAGAAAAATTGTAAAGTAATATATTGGAAAAATTAATCATAGCAACCAGAGCCAGTAATTTGGCACTTTGGCAGGCATATCATGTTAAAGAGAGAATTGAGACTTCATTTCCCGAAGTGACAGTAGAGCTTAATGAGATCACTTCTAAAGGTGACAAGATATTGGATAAACCACTTGCACTTATAGGTGGGAAAGGGCACTTTACCAAAGAGCTAGAAGATGAAATGATAGCAGGCAATGCAGATCTGGCTGTACACTCACTTAAAGATGTCCCTACTTATATCCCTGAAGGTTTAGAACTTTGTGCGATAACCACACGTCAAGATCAGAGTGATGTTCTTCTTTCTCATACCTATAAGAACCTAAATGAACTTCCTCAAGGTGCAACGGTAGGAACCACAAGTCTCAGAAGACGTATGCAACTTCTTGAAAAGCGTCCAGACCTTAAAGTGGAAGAGCTTAGAGGAAATGTTAATACAAGGCTAAGAAAGCTTAAAGAAGGGCAATATGATGCCATTATACTGGCATATATAGGACTTGAAAGACTGGATCTTCTTAAAGATATACCGTATGTGGAAAAATTGAAATTTTTTATACCTCCAATGGGACAGGCAGCGCTTGGTATAGAGATCGTAAGCAGTAATGAGAGAGTACGTGAGATAGCGATGAGTTTAAATGATGAAAATTCTTTTCTCTGTACAAAACTTGAACGTGATTTTGTCTCTGCGATCGGAGCGGGGTGTTCGGCTCCCGTAGCAGTGAATGCGGTTATCTCTGAAGATGAGATCACCATCAAAGCGATGTTAGGTTATCCAAACGGTACAAACATCATGCATCATGAGTTAACTAGTACTTTAAGTGAATGTGATACACTTGGTTTACAGTTGGCTGAAGAGATGATAGCTGATGGTGCTATAGACATTTTAGAAAAAGCAGAAAGTATTGCTTTTAAGGATGAAATGCCCGAAAGACTTTAAACTACAAGGGAGGATAGAGAATGTTTGAACTTACATTTTTTCATCTACTTTTTATAGCGGCTGAAATTCTTGTATTCCTTGTTTTACTTCATATGCTCTATCAGCGACGTACACCTGAAAGCTTAACAGTATGGCTGTTAGTGCTTTTCTTACTACCGTTTATAGGTGTTATCCTTTATTTACTTGTTGGTACACGGAAGATAAGCAGTCGTTGGGATAAAGTCAATATTGAACTAAATCCTATTTTAGAAGTTTTTCCTGAACATAAGATCAATAATCTGTTACGACACAACAATATTGCAGGTGTGACAGACTGCAACTCTTTTAGGTTAATACCTGACAGTGTAGATGCTTACAAAGAAGTCATTGATGCTCTCTCTAAAGCAAAGAAAAGCATCTATATCTCTACCTATGTATATGCCAATGATGTAACAGGTCAGGCTATCAGCCAAGTGCTTTCCAAAAAGGCTCAGGAGGGTGTTGAAGTACATTTACTACTTGATGCCATGGGTTCTTTGGGGGTTTACTTTTGGCAAAAACCCTTAAAAAAGATGCGTGAAAATGGTGTAAAAGTAGAATTTTTTCAAAGTGGCCTTTTCCGTCCGGTCAAAAATCGTATTAACTTACGAAATCATCGTAAGATGTTTATTGTTGATCATGAGACATTACTCTCTGGCGGTATGAATATATCTGACGAATATATGGGAAAAGATCCTGAGACAAAAAGATGGAGAGATATCCTTTTTAGCGCACAAGGGCCAGTCGTCTATCACTATTTTGAAGTGTTTAAGGCTGACTGGGAGTATGCTTGTGGTGAAATTTTAACACTACCCGTTGTAGATACACATAAATATGGCAATACCCAGATGCAAGTTGTTCCCTCTGGTCCTGATCTTGAAACAGATGCTTTATACGAAGCACTGCTACAGTCTATTTATAACGCAGAAGAACGTATTTGGGTCGTTACTCCTTACTTTGTACCTGATAAGTCATTTATGCAGGCATTGACCATAGCAAAGAAACGTGGATTGGATGTACGGCTGATCACACCAGATAAATCTGATCACATTATTGCAGACTTGGGGAGAAGTGCTTATATGCGTGAATTGAGCGAGTTAGATATACCTATAGCACGTTTTTCAAATGGGATGCTCCATGCCAAAGCTATTTTAGTAGATCACTCTATGGCGATGATAGGATCTGCAAATATCGATTACAGGTCACTTTTTTTAAATTATGAACTTGTGAGTCTTTGTTATTCTCAAGATGTGATAGAAGCTATGGAGGAGTGGATAGAGATACTGATGGTTCATTCACATTACAAGAGCCCTTCTCAGGGACATATACGTTTATTACTGGAAAATATCATGAAGATATTTGCACCATTGCTTTAGGAAAATAAAATGCTTCAGCCAAAACACTCTCCCGTACATTACAATCGAACTTCTAAAAGACTTAGTGGAACATTTACACTTTTATCATGGAATATGAATAAACGTACGCTTGACAAGCATGCATCACATTATAGTAAAAAACTTTTTGATGAAGAGTCTGTTGATATCATTGCACTACAGGAAGCTAAAGCAGCACTGGATGTACACATGCTATATACATTTCCATCAGTGATGTCACCAAATATTCAGACTTCCAAGAGCCTTTTTGGTGTTCAAACAGCTTCAAATCATTCTTTTAAAGCCTATCAACAACATTTAACAGATACAAGAGAATCATTTTTTGCTACGAGGAAAAGTGCCTTGGTCACGTTGCATTATTTTGAAGATGGAACGCATGCAACTGTAGTGAATATACATGCGATCAACTTTGTTATGCATGGGCAGTATCACAAAGAGTTATTACGTATCGCAGAACATATTAAAGATATGGAAGGTCCCATGATTTTTTGTGGAGATTTTAATTCATGGAATAAAAAACGGTATGAGACTATGATGAAGTTTGTTAAGGATCTGGGACTTGAGCAAGTGTTATTTGATTCTAGTAAGCATATCAAGTCTTTTAATAGTCAGCCTCTAGATCATATATTTTATCGTGGACTTAGTATAGTGAGTCAAAAGGTATTGGATATTCCAACAGTCTCTGATCATAATCCTTTGATCGTCAAGTTTAAAAGAATATCCCCATAAATGATGCACCCATACCAGCAGCAAGGTCTTTTGCCATACCACCCATAGGTATCTTATCTATTAGTTTGCTAGCCTTTTTCCCCATCATTTTATCCAATTGTTTATCCATTTGGTATTTGATGAGCTTTTGCATATCGAGATTGACTTCAGGACTATCCAGTGAACCAAAGACCTTTCCTCTAAATTCCTGTTTTTGCATTTTAAAATCAAAATATGCATCGATGGTATTATGCTGAGTATTGACTGTGGCACCAGTGAGATAGAGGTGACTATTGTTGTTTTGCAATTTAAGGAAACCACGGATGGTATTATTATAATAACTCATTTCAAGTCTACTTTTGTCAAATCGCTCTTTCATCATTTTAACACCCGCTTTATCATGGATGATATCTACAAGTTTGGAGCGTAAGAATTTTGCATTTCTAAGGTCTGCATTGACGATCATGGTCTCTCGTATAAAGTTATAGTGGATGTCACCCGTAGCATGTGCATCTATCATACTTGGTACAGGAAAGAGTGTCATAATATCTTTTAAAGAAACATCTAATAGTTCAACATGTAAACCATCTTTTTCAAAGACAAAATCTGACATGCCTCCAAAACTTTTTGAAAGTCCGCTAATATGTACATATTTGTCATATCTTAATTCGCCCATGGCATAAAATGCACCTAGATATTTATGCCCCAAAAGGGTCTCAAGTTTAGCAAGATCTTTGATGTCTACAATATAAAATGCTTCAGCACGACCCTCTGCCTGATCATAATGTCCTTTAGAGATATTCATTTTGAGGTGAGGTGAAGTGATATCCATTGTAAATGTGTGCTGCATATCATCAATAAATACTTTGGATTGTACGTAAAGAGGTATATCTGAAAAATTATTGTCTAGGACATCATAAAGGATACTTCCTTTTTTTGTATTTTTTGCCATATGCTCAAAATGTACTTCAGCATTGGCATTACCTTGTATTTGCGGGTCCTGTCCCAAAAGTTTTAAAAGTTTAGTGGTGTTTACATCTCGCATACTTACTCTTATATCTTCAACCTTATCTGTAAACTTCATAGCAGAGTAACTCACGTTTCCATCTAGGGCACGTCCTTCACCTTCGATAAAGAGTTTATAAAATGGTCCTTTCACATGCCCTTGAATGTCAATGTCATCATCGATCTGACAAATATCCGATGCGATACACTCGCTGTCTAATGTGTAGTCCATATCCATCTGAGAGTCATCCATATATCCATTGAGTATGAGTTTGGCCTTCTTTTCAATATTCATTTCCATGATAATATTTGGGAAGTGTGAGATATCGATAGATTTTACAATGACCTCAAGACCGACATCTTCAGAGACTTTATTGCTTATAAAGTTGTAAAAATTTTTGTTTCCATGTGGTGTAAAAAAAAGATAAAAAAATGGGAGAGATAAGAAGATCATTGTATAGATAAAATATTTTAAAAAGATGAACATATTTTGACAATGACCTTTCTATCTTTAGATTTATTACTATATAAGAAGACAAATTATAGAGTAAACTACCTAAGATATGAGAAATTCATTAAAAGAACATGTCTAACATTGCACCACCCATGCCAGAGGCAACATCCTTTGGCATTTCACCCATAGGCATACTATCCATCATTTCTCTATTGCCTTGACCGACTACTGAGTCCATTCCTTTATCCATTTCATGGCGTATGAGTTTTTGAAAGTTAAGATCAACTTTTGGTTTTGCAAGAGGGCCGTAGATCTTACCGTTAAATGCCTTTTTCTGGAGATTGATATCAAATTTGGCATCAACCAATTTTTTATCTGTATTTATTTTTGCATCACTCAGGTAAATGTAGCCTTTAGGATTGGCCAGTTTTAACTCTCCCTGGATAATATCATTTTGATAAGTGAATTCTAAGGTAGAGTCATCAAAAACTTCATCAAGTAGATAGATTTTTGCTTTTTTATAAACATCTTCGATATCTTTTGAAGGTAAAAACCTTGCATTATTTAATTTGGTATTGACTAGGAGAAGCTCTTTGTCAAAATGATAATTTACACTTCCATTTGTTTTGGCATCTAAGAGCTTTGGATAATCAAATAGGTATATGATCTCTTTAAGTGAGGTATCTTTAAAGTCTACATAGAGTGTATCTCCTTTATAGAGAAAATCTGTGAACCCTCCTAAACTCTTTGATAGACCTCGGATATTGAACTCGTCTTTATAGTCTATGGTTCCCATGGCATAGAATGAACCAAAGTATTTGTGACCAAAGAGTTCTTCAAGAACCGTAATATCTTGAACATCTAGTTTATAAAAAGCATGGGTTGTTTTTTTACTGGCGTCATGTAATCCTTTAGTAAAATTCGCTTTTGCTCCATTTAAGTCTAGATCTCCTGTAAAGGTATAAAGATCATCATTTATGTTTATGTCTGCTGTTAGGTCTAATGGTAATTTTTCATAGATACCATTTTTAAGCGTATACTTAATGGTACCCCTCTTATGTGCATCATTTAAGAACTCTAAATTTAAATCTACGTTAGCTTTACCGTGGGGCAACTCAGGTTCCCCTAGAAGAGTGTAGAGTTTTTTTGCATGGACATTTTTCATATGGACATTTACATTTTTAAATGTATCATCAGTTTTGATACCATCAAAACTTACGTGCCCCTCTAAGGCTTTTCCTTCTCCTCTTATGAGTAGACGGGAGAAAGGGCCATAAAGATGACCAGAGATATTAACATCATCAACGATAGTAACTATATGACTTGGTAATCTCGATGAAGAGAATGTATAGTCCATATTGGTCCATTCATCACTGAGTGCACCATTGAATTTAAGGTTATAAAACTTTTCAACCAAGCCGTCAAAACGGACAAAGCTATCGAGTGTGCTATTCTCATGTCCATCATTTCTAATGTAGAGTTTCCCAGAGACAAAATGTTTGTCTATTTTAAAGTCTATCTCTGTATCGATGGATCTATGTAGAGCATTGACTTTTGTATCTTTAAAGATAAAGTAGTTAGTATCATTGGCTATAGTGACTTTTGATGAAACTACTTTATCCTTGTATTTCGCTTCAAAACTGCTGTGTTTGAAGACTTCATGATTGACATCATAGTCAAATTTTTCATTGATGAGTTTTACAAGATCTTTTTGTACAAGTTTTACATCTTTTAGTTTTACTTTTGTGTTCATCTCTTTTTCACGTTGATCATAAGTTATCTCACCTTGCATCTTTGCATCTAAAAGAGGTGAAAAGGTAAGCCTTGTCATAAGCTCATGAAATGGTACATCGTTGAGATAAAAGTGAAAAAACTTCTTTTCATAAGAGATGTCCAGTACACCACCAAAGCTTTCTGAACTACCTTTTACTTTAACTTTTTGATCATAGATGATATTACCATGAGAGAGAAATGGACCTGTAGCTTCAACTTCTAAAAGTTCTTCCAGATCAGCCAACTCTTTAACATCTAAAATATACTGTGCTGAACCAGTTTTTGTTTTACGGTTGTATGCACCATTGGTAATGTCAAGTGTCGCTGTAGGTGTGGTAATATGTACAGTGATATTTTGATCATCATCTATGATGTCCACATTTGCTTTAGCCTCAAGAGGCATTTCGGAAAAATTATTATCTTTCAGATCAAAGAGCACGTTACCTATTTTTCCACGTTTTCCAAAAGTGTCAAAATGTATCTGTGCATTGGATGTGCCATTGAAGAGTGAATCCTCTCCAAGAAGTTCTAAAAGTTTAGTGGAGTTAATATCTGATATACCGATATCTATATTGTCAACAGAACGGCGTTTTTTAAGACCTTCAAAAACGATGGTACCATCAAGGACTTTTCCATTTCCCGATATGAGAAAGTTTCTAAACGGACCGGTGATCACACCTCTTATATCTATTTCATCATGTATAGAAGCGTAATCAGTCTGTATATTTGAGCTTGTGATAGTATAGTTCAGGTCAAGTTTTTCAAAATCCTCTATTTCACCTTCTACATCCAGTGTATATATGTCTTCGATAAGAAGGGAAGCAGATACTTCAGGATAATCATATAGGTTAACAGAATTAACTTTTATATGTAGGTTGGATTTTCTGCTAAGTTTATCACTTAGGTAGAGATATCCTACTTTATTTCCTGTACGAGTAGTTAAAATTAAGATAGAAGCTACAGAGACAAAAATGACACTAAAAATCATAAACTTTAATGCTTTTGATAGAATATACGGCATACTAGACATAATACGTGACATAAGATTTGACATACCTAAATTAACTCCACTACGTTTTATTATATGATAACATAATCATCTAGTATAAATTACTTTATAGATATAATATTTGACCAAAAAAGAGGAAAATAGATGCAAGATGTAGTAGAGTGGCTCAAAGAGAATGGTAATTTAAAAGTAATTGATGAACCTTTAGATGTAGAGCTTGAGATCCCGCATGTGGCATATGTTGAGGTCAAAACAGATGATTCACGACCTATACTTTTTACTAACCCCATAAACAAAGCAAAAGATATATCGTACGAGATGCCTGTACTTATGAATATTTTTGCAAATAAAGAATTGACACAAAAGATATTTGGCAAACATCCTGATGAAGTAGCTGAGGGGATCGATGATCTTTTGAAACTCAAACCGCCTAAAGGCTTAAAAGCAAAACTTGCCATGGTACCTAAGCTTTTTTCTCTTAAAAATGTATTTCCAAAACGTTTAAAATTTAAAGGAGAATGTCAAGAAGTTATCATTCCAAAAGAAGAAGTCGACTTAGATAAACTGCCGATTTTGAAAACATGGGAAGAAGATGGTGGAGCATTTATCACAATGGGACAGGTTTATACACAAAGTCTTGATGGTGAGATGCAAAACCTTGGTATGTACCGTTTACAACAGTACGATAAAAACCGTCTTGGTATGCACTGGCAGATACATAAAGATGCATCACATTTCTTTGACCAGTACCAAAGAGCAGGGAAGAAGATGCCTGTCACAGTTGCTATAGGTGGTGACCCACTTTATATTTGGTGTGGTCAGGCACCAATGCCTCATGGTATGTTTGAGATGTTGTTATATGGATTTGTGCGTAATAAAAATGCACAGTTGGTAAAGTCCATTACCAATGATATCTATATACCTCGTGATGTAGATATCGTTATAGAAGGATTTGTAGACCCTGAACTTACGGAAATAGAGGGGCCTTTTGGTGACCATACAGGTTACTATACACTTAAAGAACCTTTCCCTGTCATGGACGTAGAGACTATAACCATGAAAAAGGAACCTGTTTTTGCTGCAACAGTAGTAGGGAAACCACCACTGGAAGACAAGTATATGGGTTGGGCAACAGAGCGTGTCTTTTTACCAATGCTTAAACCTATGGCTCCTGATCTTATAGACTATAATATGCCTGAAAACGGGGTTTTTCATAATCTTATTTTAGCCAAGATGAAAACACTCTATAAAGGTCATGCTCAACAGTTCATGCATGCTTTTTGGGGTGTAGGTCAGATGTCTTTTGTAAAACATGCACTTTTTGTAGGTGAAGATGCACCCGAGCTTGAAGAGAGTGAAGCATTAACAAAACATATATTAAACAGACTTGATCCTGCTAATGTACTCATAACAAAAGGTATCGTTGATCACCTTGACCACTCCTCTTCAGAACAGTTTGTCGGAGGAAAACTGGGTGTTGATGCTACGGGTGATGAGGTAGAAGAGGGTGTTACAGAACTTTTAAGTGATGAAAAACTTTTTGAAAAATTACATACAGTAGACAGCCATATTGTTGCACTAAAACAGTATTTTATAGAGACAAAAAATCCTATTTGTCTGCTTATGGTTGAAAAAACTGACTCTATGAAAAACCTCATGGAAAAGCTAAGACCACTTGCTAAACATATAAAAGTACTTATCATAGTCGATAAAGAGAACAATGAAGTTAACAATCCCTATATGTTACTCTGGAGAGTAGTAAATAACATAGACGCAACAAGAGATGTAAAACTTGAACCGTTCATTATGGTTGATGCCACAAATAAAAGTGGAGTTGATGGCTTTACAAGAGAGTGGCCTGGTGATACTTTTTGTACAAAAGAAGTACTGGATATGCTTCAGGAAAAAGGATTGATAGATATCGACGATGCGTTTATCAGGAAGTACGGGTTACTTCCATTTTAATATTAGTTTTGAATTCTCTACAGTAAAACCTTATAAATAAATATCTTTATAAGGTTTTGGCTATAAATTACTTGATCATTGCTCCAAGGATCCAAAGTTCTTTTTCATAGACTGCAACATTATCATCCGCAAATGCAGCAGTTGTTTTATCACCCGCTTTATCTGCTTCATCACTTAAAGCAGAAAAACTGTTACAAAGATACTTAAAATCTTTAATAATATTTTTAACAACTTTCTTTGAACCAAAAGAATCACCATTCTCTTCTTTTATCTTTGTAGCTTTCATCAACTCACTCATTGTTAAGTGTGGCTTACCTCCAAGTTGAATAACACGCTCAGCTGTATCATCATAAAGTGTTGCCATAGAGTTATAGATCTCTTCTGTATGTGCATGCACAGGATTGAAGTCCATACCTTTTACATTCCAGTGGTAGTTGTGTATCTTAATAAATAGTGCATGACTGTCAGCCTGTAATTGTTTTAATTGTGAAATAACTTTACTCATATTTTTTCCTTATATTTGATGTATATTAAGTATATGATATTAATACTTCAATATCATATACTTTTTTTCATACTATTGATAGTAGACTACCAATAGTACAGTTTAAAGGCTTATGCCTAAATGTTTAGCTATTCTTTCTCCGTAAGACTTGTCTGCAGCTACAAAGTAGCTTAACTGTATTCTTACGATCTCTTCTGGTACGCCTGTCATTGCATTTGCTATGTTCTCTACAAGATCGGCCTGTTCATTGGCTTCCATCAAACGATATAATGCTCCTGCCTGTGCTGTATCAGCTTCAAGTGACGTATCGTAAGCAAACCTGTCTGCATTGCCATCTATCTTGAGTTCAGGTTCATTATTATTATCTGTTTGAGTAACAGAAGCATAATGACTCGGCTCGTAGTTAGTACTTGCTCCCCCATTATCATCATGTCGCATAGTACCATTTCTATAATTATTGCTAACCTCATTTTTAGCCTTATTTATAGATAGTGAGTTATAGTTCACCCCTAAACGATAACGCTGTGTATCAGGGTATGAAAACAATCTTCCTTGAAGCATCTTATCTGGAGAGAAACTTATACCCGGTACTTTGTTTGATGGTGAAAATGCTGACTGTTCAACTTCAGCAAAATAGTTCTCAGGATTTTTATTCATTTCTAAAACACCTACTTCGACAAGAGGATAATCACTGTGAGGCCATACTTTAGTAACATCAAATGGGTTTATATGATAATCATTTGCCTCAAGTTCAGGCATGATCTGTACATACATGGTCCACTTTGGAAAGTCACCATTTTTAATGGCATTAAATAAGTCTTCTGTAGCATAGTCAGGGTTTTCTCCTGCTAGTTTTGTCGCTTCATCTGCTTTTAATGTATGGTTTCCCTGCTGAGTTTTAAGATGAAATTTCACCCAAAAACGTTCATTTTGTGCATTGATAAAACTATAGGTATGACTACCGTAACCATTCATTTTTCTATATCCGTCTGGTGTACCACGATTAGAAAAAAGTGTTGTTATCTGATGAAGTGCTTCAGGTGTTTTAGACCAAAAATCCCATTTCATAGTGTTAGATGGTATATTGGAATCAGGAAGTCTTTTTTGTGTATGTATAAAGTCTGGAAACTTCATCGCATCCCGTATAAAGAAGACAGGTGTATTGTTACCTACCAGATCCCAATTACCTTCATCTGTATAAAACTTAGTTGCAAAACCTCTAGGGTCCCTTGCAGTATCCGCTGAACCTCTTTCTCCACCTACTGTTGAAAAGCGTGTAAAAGTTGCTGTTTGTTTACCAACATCTGAAAAGATAGATGCTTTTGTATATGCTGTGATGTCATGAGTCACTGTAAATGTTCCATGTGCACCAGCTCCCTTGGCATGAACGATCCGTTCAGGTATCTCTTCTCTATCAAAATGAGCCAACTTTTCCATAAGTTGTACATCTTGCATAAGTACTGGTCCTCTAGTACCTGCAGTTACTGAGTTTTGATTATCTTCTACTTCACGTCCGTTTGCCATTGTTAAGATTTTCTTTTTCATGATATAACACCTTTCTTTTTTTAAGGATAATAATTATCCTTTAGAAAGTATAGAACAATTAACCTTAAAGGATAATAATTATCCTTTAGTTTGTAAAAGGAATTTTGTCAATATATTGGTTAACTCGGATTTAAACCAACATTGTAGAAACCTTATAAAGTTATATATTTTATAAGGTTTTTAGAATGGAGTATTTGAAGTTTAATTAAATCATCTTCTCTAGTAAATAAACTATTTAATGCTGCACCAGACATGCTTTATTGACCTCCTTGCTCTCTTGGACCAAAAGTCATTAAAAGGATCTAATACTAAGACTTTTTAGACCCAAATGTCAGTTCCAATAAAATACACTACAGGTTTTTAAGGGTGAAAAAACAAGATAGATAACCTTATAAGGTTATCTATAGAGCCACTTGCATATTATCAAAAAAGAGGGGTTTCCTCGATCCCATCATCTCTATAGGAATGCAAAAAGGAGTGGATGATATGATAGAAGTTTAAATAGTAAATCTAACTGAAGTATATACTTCAATCGGGAACAACAGGAGCGAGAAAAATAGACAGTAATTTTCGGAAAGTGGATAGACATTCATTTTACAAAATAGATAGAATAAAAAATATACAAAAATATACAAGATGGAATATAGGAGAATGAAATGAAATTAAAAATTCAAACGCTAACTCTTTTTATGAGTATCATAGTTTCAACAGCTTATGCACAAGATACATCTGCGTATATGGGTAGTGAAGTAAAACTAACGAAAGCCGCAAATGGCGCAATAGCAAGAGAAGAAGTTTTAACTACAGCTGCAAAAATCCTTTATACAGAACCTACGACAGAAAAATTGGCTGACGGTGTATGGTGTATTGGTGGATACTCATTGGCCAATGCAACAGTAATAGAAGCAGAGGATGGATTGATCGTCTATGATACTGGTGACACTATAGAAGAAGCTGAACATATTCGTAAAGC
Organism: Sulfurovum sp.; assembly: GCA_965657515.1. Taxonomy (GTDB): domain Bacteria; phylum Campylobacterota; class Campylobacteria; order Campylobacterales; family Sulfurovaceae; genus Sulfurovum. Next base: position 6,229 of record CBFHPE010000002.1, on the reverse strand, counting down.
GATCGAAAAGATTAGTAAAAAACCTATAAAGGTGATTATCTATAGTCATTCTCACTATTCTTTTGGTGCAGGTGCTCTGGTTGATGACCCTAAAGATGTATTGGTCATTGGACATCCTACGGTCAATGAAACAGTTGAGAGTAGTTTAAAAGGCGGTGGTGCACCCTCTGCTATCCCAGAAGTTGGTCCATTGATGACTTCTAGAGTGCTGATTCAATTTAATAATTTTATGCCATCAGAAGGTCCTGATGCTGCACTATCTGGAAAGTTGGAAGTTGGGAAGCCACACGCATTTCTCCCAGCGAACAAGACAGTGGAAGATGGAGAAATAGTTGATGTACTAGGTATAAAAATGCAATTTTTCACCAAATATCAATCTGATGATTACAGTCTTACTGTTTATGTCCCTGAAAAAGGTTTAGTCATGAATAACTTTTTCTGGCCGGGAACACCAAATATCTATACACTTCGCGGTGGTGTATATAGAGACCCACTTATCTGGAGAAACGGTTTAAAAGTCATTCGTGATCTTCAGCCTGAAATCCTTGCCAATACACATACTCGTGCGATTATTGGTAAAGAGGAAGTGACAAAGCGCCTGACAGGCTATATGGATCAGCTGACACTTACTTATGACCAAACACTTCGTGGTATTCTTGGTGGTTATGGACCTGACGATCTGCGTCATTTGATATATATTCCAAAATATATGCAGGAAATACCTGAAAATGCACAGTCTTATGGAGAAACCGTACATTTTCCAGAAGCTATTTACCAATATGTGATTGGTTGGTTTGACGGTGATGTTACCAAACTATTTAAAATTGCACCTAAAGATGAAGCTGAAAGAATGGTTGCATTGATGGGTGGAAAAACAAAAGTGATAGCAGCAGCACAATCTGCACTTGATAAGAAGGAGTATGCATGGGGTGCTCAGGTTATTCAGTATGCCTATCTTGTTGACCCTAAAGACAAAGAAGTGCGTCAATTAAAAGCAGATATGTTAAGACAGATGGCTCATCGGACTACCGGTTCCATTGCCCGGGCTTTTTTACTGACTGAAGCATTAACATTAGAAGGAAAAGTTTCCTATCCAAAATTAATTCCTCCTTCAGAAGAGATAATCGCTGGATCACCAGAGAGTTTTGTTGATTATTTTAGAGTTCGTATTGATCCTAAAAAGAGTGAAGATACAGATAAGATCATTAAATTTGTATTTACAGATAAAGATAATAAAGAAGTTTCACTGCATATACGCCGAGGGGTTGCAGAATACATTCCTGTACCGTCAGATTACTATCAAAAAGCTGACTATAGTATAAAGATGGATTCTAAAACCTGGGCGGCATTGTATTTAAGTTCGGTCACCTTAAGTGAGGCTATTGATAGCGACAAAGTACAAGTTGAAGGTAAGATAGAAGATGTGACAGTTATTTTCGATATGTTCGACAAGTTCAAACCGACAAAAAATTATGTAGTTCCACCATTGGAAGATTAGAAAAATTTTGAAATCAGAATCAACTTTTTTTCTTATATGATTATATCTTTTATACTACTAAGTCTTTTGACTTGGTAGTAACACTTCTTTTATCTAAATATATTTTAATCTTTTTTTGTAAAGTGTTATGTTCAAGTAATAAAAACCTTATAGTCTAACATAGTTTATAGCAGTGATGAAAACCGCATAAGGTTATATATTTTATAAGGTTTCAATAGTACAAAAAAGTATGTTAAGAACATATATCTACTTTGGGAGGACTAGCCCCTTTTGGCAATGACAATGCATTGCTGAGACTAGATTTTCACCACTAGAAATTACTCTATATAACTGATGTGGATCTTCTTGATCTTATCCTTAAATTTGAAAGGAGCACGATCAAGATAATCCAATGCTACTGTAGAACCTAAATCTACTCCTACATCAAATGTTTCTGATGATGTATGACCTCCGGGAACAGACTGTTCGATACGTCCTTGACCAACTTGTTTTCCATTGACTTTCAATGTAAGGGTTGCGGGACCCATGCGTTTTTTGCTGTCATACTTAGTTTCTATTTCGATTTTTACCTTTCCCGTCGGGATAGCTGATGAAGAAGCTATCTTATAGCGGTTCAGGGTCATAGCATTATACTCAGCTTTTAAAATCCCTTTATCCATATAAACGGTAAATCCTGATGAAATACCGCCAACGGCAAATAACACGCCTTCCGCATCCTTTCCAATTTCTGCATCAATCACAGCCAGTGTAGAGCGTCCACTTGCAAATTTTGGTGCCATTGCTTCGGGAATACGGTTTTGTCCCTCATAAAATGTCCATTCGCTTAATGGTGAAGAAGGCATCTCTTCGGGGTGAAAAAATACCGTGTACATACCTGCCCCAATAGGATACACAAGGTTATCTGTCGCTTCTTTATCAAACAATGCTTTCATTTCAGCTAGTTTTTTTGGGTTCTCTTTGGCCAGGTTTTTTGATTGAGAATAGTCATCGTTCAGATTATACAGTTCCCACACATCTTTATTCGGGTCCCAGCCTGCAAGACCTGTAATGTCGGGAGCCCAAGGTTTTCTAGGCCCAACAACTCCTGCAAACCAACCATCATGGTAAATGCCACGACTACCCAAAACTTCAAAATATTGTGTTTTGTCGGCAGGTTTTGCATCCGCGTTGTCAAATGTATAAGCCATCGAAACACCATCAAGTGGCTGTTGTTCGATACCATTCACTATCTTAGGAGGTGTAATATTGAGAATGTCATAAATTGTCACTGCAATATCATTCACATGATGGAACTGTGTACGAATTTTCCCATCGTGTTTAATCATTTTTGGCCAGGAAATAACCATCGGTGTTCTTGTCCCACCAAGATGCGCTGCAACCAGTTTGGTACTCTGGAATGGAGATGTTCCGGCATAGGCCCAGCCATGGTGATACAGAACATCGAGTGTTGGACCACCCAAAGCATCCAATCCTCCATAGTTTTTATCAAGCACCTCAAGATGTTGTTCGATAGTAGAAGGCATTCCATTATGTGCCAGGAGTTCGGCTATTGTGCCGTCAACTCCTTGAGCATCTGGACCATTGTCAGAGTTTAGGTAGATAATCATAGTATTATCCAGCATCCCCTGTCGCTCGATTTCATCAACAATTTTTCCATATTGTATATCGGTATGTTCTAAAAATCCAGCATATATTTCCATCAATCGCGTTTGAAACTCTCTTTGGGACTTAGGGATACTATCCCATTTCTGCATACTTTCTGCCAGCGGGTTGAGAACGGCATCCTTAGGAATCCAGCCTAGTTCCTTTTGCTTTTCAAAGGTCATAGTTCTCAACACTTCCCATCCTTCATCAAATTTTCCATCATACTTATCTGCCCACTCTTTAAAGATGTGGAGCGGGCCATGTACTGCTCCTGGAGTAAAGTAGACGAAGAAAGGTTTTTCTGGCTCAAGGGTTTTACTTGTTCGTATCCACTGGATGGCCTTTTCGGCCAAGTCTTCAGTCAGGTGATATTTAGGATCATGTGGTGCCTCTACAGGATTGGTGTTTTCAAACAATGAGGGTTCATACTGGGATGTTTCTCCTGCCAGAAATCCGTAGAAATAGTCAAATCCTAAGCCCGTAGGGTATCGGTCAAAGGGACCCAGTTTTGTAATGTCAGTCACTGGTGTGTTATGCCATTTACCAAATGCAGCGGTGTTGTAACCGTAGTCATTGAGCACCGTTGCGAAGGTCGCTGTGGACTTTGGTATTTTACCCACATAACCGTCCCAGTCTGAAGCAAATTCAGCAATCTGACCTGCACCCACACGGTGATGGTTTCGCCCTGTCAACAAAGAAGCTCTTGTCGGTGAACACATGGCCGTAGTGTGAAAAGCATTGTAACTGATACCTGATTTAGCCAGACGCTCCATGGTTGGCATATGAATAGGCCCCCCAAAAATCTCAGGGTTAGAGAAGCCCGCATCATCGGTCATAAATATCACAATATTTGGGGCATCTTTAGGCAAACGATTGGGTGTGCTACGCCACTTGTGTTTTGAATCTGCAAGTGTTTTACCTGTTACGCTCGTAGAAGGCGGTTCGGGAAATGGCAAGACAGAACCATCACTCACTTCTCCTGTTTTGAGAGAAGGAACCTCTTGTGCTAACATCAAGTATGGTAATGCAAGTATCGTCATTACTCCTCTTAACTTTTTCATATGAATCCTTTCTAAGTAAACGAGATTTTTTGTAATACAGTGTATAAACTCTGTTCTATACAATATCATTATTTGATATCTTTATCTATCCATTTTCCGAAAATTTAAAATAGACAAATAGCCCATATAACTAAAATGAAAATACAATAAAATGGCAGAGTTTTGACTTTTTGAAAGGTTTGCAAGAACGATTAAATACTTTTTGGTTTATTACTATCAGAGACATTAATAGTAGCATCAAGAAGTCATAATCTAAAAACCTTATAATCTAACATATTTTATAACGTTTCTCGCTGTAGCGACGTTTGAGGGTCATAAATATATGCACTTAAATAGAAAACCTTATAAAATGTTCTATATAGGATGTTTTATAATGAAATGTTGCTGTGATTTAATTAATTTGAAATGTTAAAAAGTATGAGACTTAAACCCAAGAAAAACTTGGGTTTTAAAGTAGGAAGAAAAGTAAAATTAAATTAGATAGGTAAAACTCTGATGTTTTGATCAAGTTTTTCTTTTAAGATGTTTTCAATGGCAAAAAGTGTACCTGTATCAGCAGATGCACAACCGTTACATGCACCTAAGTATCTGATGTAGATATCAAAGTTTGCACCGTTCTCTTTGATGTCAAGGATCTCCATGTCACCACCATCCATAACAAGCATTTGACGGATGTTCTCATCGATGACCTTCTCAGCAGCTTTTAGTTTTTGCACAACGGTCATTTTAGCAAAGTCAACGCTAGATGCATCACCACCCATGCTAGAACCGGCGATCATTTTTTCTTTTTCATACTCTTCAAGAAGGTCTACCAAGTAGATATCTTTCTCTTCATGTCCACCAGGTTTGATACATGATTTACAGAATGCACCGGCTTTAGTGTAGTCTGCGATCTGTTCAACTGTTGTAAGGTCATTTAGACGGATGACTTCTTTAAGTGTATCAAGTGTCACACGTGCACACTCACATACGATGATCTCTTCTTCAAAACTTTCCATATCTACATTCATGTACTGTGCAGCAGCTTTTTTGATAACATCATAAGCCATAACTGAACAGTGCATTTTTTGAGGTGGTACTGAAGGAACATCTTCTGTATCTCTCATGGCAAGCTCAACATCAATGTTTGTGATCTTTACGGCTTCTTGAACTGTTTTACCTTTACAAAGTTCAGCCATAGTGTCTGAAGAAGCGATAGCTGTACCACAACCAAAACTTTTAAACTTAGACTCTTTGATAACGTCTGTATCAGGGTCTACTGCCCAGTATAAACGTACTGCATCTCCACATGATTCTGCACCAAAGTCAGCTACGATGAGTTTTGCACCCATTGCATCTGCTTCTTCTTGTTTAATGTCACCCATATTCTGTGGGTTGTTCATCAGGTCTGTTACTTTTTCACTGTACTCATCCCAGATGGTACCGCCTACTAAACTATCTATACCCATAATTTTTCCTTTAAAATCTTATAAAATCGCACAAGTGCGATGAGCCAACTGCTGAAGTTGACACAGCGTCAGCAATCAACCACGAAGGTGGTTGACAGAAGATGGGCTTTGCCCATTTTCGTTCTATTAATTAATGACCTTCAGACAGACCACAAACGTGACCATCCGGTGCGTATGCAAATGAAGACGAGATCTCTCTAAGTCTTGCAACTGCTCTTTTGACTGCAGCCAATGTGTAGTCTAACTCTTCTACTGTTGTGTAACGGCTTAGTGAAAAACGAATGGCAGTATGTGCCAAGTCTTCAGCTGCACCGATGGCTTCCATAACCGAGTTTGCTTCGAGATCTTCTGATGCACAAGCCGACCCTGTACTCGCTCCGATACCTTCTCGGTTCATGTCCCATAACATTGACTCACCTTCAATACCTCTAAATGAGATAAGGATGGTATTTGGTGTTCTTTTCTCTCTAGGTGTCACAACAAAAGTATCAGGAATTTTAAGAAGTTCTTCTTCAAATTTCTCCCTCATTTCTCTGATCTTTGTCATTTCATAGTCAAGTGATTTGATAGCTTCTTCC
>CBFHPE010000001.1:0-63843 GCA_965657515.1 Sulfurovum sp. | reverse complement strand
CGATGCATAACTTTATACTAAAACTCTCCAAAAAGATAGACAAGTCAGTCAAATATCAAAAAGTAAAGTCATTTTTCCGTGCACTTCTTGAAGATCCTAATTATCCTTACAAAAGGTATTTTGACGCATTCATGATATTGCTTATCGTGGTCTCTATCTCGATTTTGATCATGAGTAAAACAGGAAAGATCCCGGAGTGGCTGGTTGAGTTTGATCTCTATTTTGTGACAAGTATCTTTGCCCTGGAGTATCTGTTACGACTTTGGATCAGTCATGATATACATAAATATCTTGTCTCTACTTCTAATGAAAAAATTTCAGAGCGTTATTGGGTAGTTATTAAATCAAAGCTGCGTTACATGATATCACTTCCTGCCCTCATAGACCTTATAGCCATTTTCCCAAAATTCAGGATCATCAGACTTTTGAAGCTGTATCACTATATGCATGGTGCCTCAAGTCTCTTTAATGCTTTACTGAAAAAACGTTTTGAATTCATTTTCTTAGGCTATATGCTTTTTGGTATCACCTTTACTTTTGGGTCTATTTTTTACCTACTTGAATTTGGTATCAATGAATCATTACATTCCTATTTAGATGCAATTTACTGGGCATTGGTGACCATATCGACAGTGGGGTATGGTGATATTTCCCCTGTGACTGAAATGGGTAAGGTCATTTCTATGTTTGGTATCATCATAGGTATTGCGATGATCTCATTTGTTACTTCTGTAATGGTCTCTGCTTTTTCTGAAAGATTTGATGAATTACGTAACCAGGACAGCATTAATCATGTGAATAAGATGCACAATGTTGTCATTATCAATGGCTATGGACACCTGGGTGCAACGATCGCCAAAAAACTCAAACTGCATAAAATGTATGAACCAGTTATTATAGAAAGTGATGAAGAGAAAGCTACTGTAGCAGTGCAAGACGGACATCAGGTTATACATGCTGATGGGTCTTCTGCAAAGATCATTAATGATCTTTATCAACGTAGTAACATAGCTGCGATGCTTACATTGAGAAGTTCTGATATCAATAATATCTATTTTATACTCAATGCAAAAAGTATACAGAAAGAATCGGTTGTCTATGCCCGTATGAATCAAGTAGAACTACATGCACAGTATGTAGCTACCAAAGTAGATGGGCTTGTTGAACCTTATGATGTAGTAGATAGTAAAGCTTTTCATTATTTAAAAAAACACAGTGTAGAAGAGATGAAAAATATCTTCATTTTTGGGTACACTCATAAGAGTAGACATATATGTAAAATGCTAAAAGAAGAAGGCATAGAAGTCAGTATCTATGAGATAGACAAAACGTGTTATGAATCAGCCAAAGCTGATGGGTTTGTTAATGTGGTTCTGATAGATAAAAAGATGAATGAAGCACCTGAGATCAAAGATGGTATTGCTGTATGTGCTATGGATGAGGAAGCGCTCAATGTCTATTATACTATTACATTACGTGCTAAGGGATTCACTTCGGAGATCGTAGCACTCTCAGATACAAAAGAGGACAATAGAAAATTACTTTTAGCAGGTGTGAGTAAAATATTTGATATGTATGAGGAAAGTGCTTCACAGTTTGTAGAAATGATTGAAAATAAAAAGAAGGAAGTTTAAAATGAAGATGGCTATCATAGGAGCAGGTAAATGGGGAACAGCATTATATCATGCGTATTCTCAGGATAATGATGTGGTGATCTCTTCGCGTTCTACTAAAGAGATGGAGAACTTTGTACCTATGGATGAGGCATTACAACGTGAATATCTTGTTATGGCAATTCCTGCACAGTTTGTACGTGGTTGGATGGAAGAGAATTTTGTGGACCATGGTCAAAATATATTGGTTGCTGCTAAGGGGATAGAAACAAGTACAGGCGCATTTCTAAATGAGGTGTATGGTGCTTTTGTCCCACCTGAAAGGTTGGCATTTGTCTCGGGACCTTCTTTTGCTGCAGAAGTGATGAAATCACTGCCCACAGCTTTAATGATAAGCTCAACCAATGAGGTATTGGCGCAAGTATATGCAGAGGCATTACCTGCATATATAAAAGGCTATGTGAGTGATGATGTGGTGGGTGCAGAAGTCTCCGGGGCATATAAAAATGTTATCGCTATTGCAGGTGGAGTTTCTGATGGTTTAGAGCTTGGTAATAATGCAAGAGCAGCACTTATTTCAAGAGGTTTGGTAGAGATGACACGTTTTGGAGAAGCTTTTGGTGCACAAACAGAAACATTTCTCTCTTTAGGCGGAGCAGGCGACCTCTTTCTAACTGCATCTTCAACACTTTCTAGAAATTTCAGAGTAGGTTTGGGACTTGCTAAAGGGAAAAGTATGGATGAGATACTTGAAGAGTTGGGGGAAGTAGCAGAAGGCGTTCCTACTGCAAAAGCACTCTATAAATTAGCTAAAGACCATGATATCTATCTTCCTATTGCGCAAGAGGTTTATGCTATGATAGAAGAAGGTAAAGACCCACGTGAGAGTGTAAGAGATCTGTTAGGTTAGGAGAGGTATAAAATGCAAAGATCATTGAAAGTATGGATAATATTATTGTTATGTACTTTTGTGATGGCTGATGAATTGCAATTACCAACACATGAAATACACTTTAGTGGACAAGAACATTTTGAAGAATCAGATCTTCAGGATGCATTAGGTGTAGATGCAGCAAGTTTCTGGCAATTCTGGAAAGATGATACACCTCGTTTAAAAGATAAACTACGTCCTACTTTAGAACTCTCTTTAAAAAGTTTTTACAGATCTGAAGGTTTTTATGACGCCAATTTTACTATTAAAGATGATAATGCAAGTATATGGGTCTCTATAACAGAAAATGAACCTGTAAGAGTGAGAGATATCAATATCTCCAGTGATTTTGACCTTGATGATCTTGTCATACTTGAAAAAGATTCTATTTTTAGAGTTGAAACATTTACATCTATAAAGAGTAATATCATTGGTCAACTGCTTAAAGAAGGATACTGCTCTTATGATCTGGATGCCAAAGCATATGTGGATCTGGACAAACATATTGTTGACTTTCATTATAAATTAACAAAAGGCGGTGTGTGTACTTTTGGTAAATTAACAACAACGGGACTTGAAACCATAGATGAGGATGTTGTCATCTCAAGGGTTCGAGCATTAGAAGGAGAACGTTTCAGTACAGAACTTGTACAGGAAACTTCCGACAATCTTTATAAGCTTACAGCCTTTGACTCTGTACTTATCAACGTAGATAGAAAATTTTATAATGTGGTCCCCGTAGATATCACATTTAAAGAGATGGAAAAACCATACCACACAGAAGTAGGACTGGGGTATGATACTTACGTTGGTGCACGTGTTCATGGAAATATCGTTAAAAGTAATTTTTTAGGACAAGCTCAAAAATTAAAACTACAACTTGCATGGTCAAAGAAAGAACAACTTGCACGGTTGGATTTTTTTAAACCTGCATTGTTAAATCTTTTTACATATAACATTGATCTTGGTGGTAATCTAGGATATTCAAATTTGGAATATGATGGTTTCCAGGAAGAGATGGAATTTATCAGAGGATATTTGGAATATAATGACAGACGCCTGAGACTACGTGCAGGATTGGCCCTGGAAAATATTAAGATCGATGCATTGGATAACCTTGATGATGGTGAAGAGTTGGAACAGGCTGTCAATGAAGGTGTTTTTTTACTGAACTATGCATATGTAGATTTTGTTTATGATGCGCGAGATTCAAAGTTAAATCCGAAATTTGGGTATTATCTTGCAGCATATGGAGAAGCAGGAACTTCTAGTGATGCTGAATCAAGCCTTTATCATAAAACACGATTTGAAGGAAGGATCATTTATACCTTTGCAAACCTTACGCTTGCTGCTGTAGGAAAGGTGGGGGTAGTAGAGGCAGACTCTGCGGATGGACTTCCTGAATCAAAGTATTTTTTTGCCGGGGGTTCTTACTCTAACCGTGCTTATGGATATAGAGAATTAGGTGTAATACTCTCGCCTACAGAAGATACTATCAATGGTGCATCAAGCATGGCAAATCTCTCTTTAGAAGCTGACTATCCTATATGGGGTGATGTATATGGTGCTATTTTTACAGATAATACTATGCTGACCGATGAGAGTTATTATTTTGAAGGAGAGATCATCACATCTGCAGGTGTTGGTGTGAGGTATATGACACCTATAGGACCTTTTAAACTTGATGTTGGTTTCAATGTACATGATCCATCACAATATGGTGTCTCATTTCAGATAGGACAGTCATTTTGAAAGCATTTCTCTTGTATGGACCTCTATTATGGTTAAGAAAGATCATTGTGTATCTTTTGGCTATAAGTATTGTATTGGGATTGGTACTTTATTTTGTAGCAAACTCTCCTTTGGTCATCAAAAAAGTAGCAGACAATTTTGCACCTGATTATAATATCTCTTACAGTCGTATATACGGTAATGCACTTACTGGTATTGAGATAGATGACCTTGCGTACAATAGTGAGCCCTTGGCGCAATATATCGCACTGCGGTGGAATCCAAACGGGCTTGTAAAGAAAAAGATCATTGTCTCTAAACTAGAGATAGAAAAAGCCAATGTTAATACGATAAAAACACTGATCTCTTCTTTCCCTAGTGATGAAAACCAGACTAAAGAAGTAAACAGTTCTGAGCCTTTTTCTTTTGAAGTTGGTGTCCAGCATGCAGCTCTCAGCCTTGAACCTTTTGTAGAACAGGGGATCACTTTTTCAAGTGTTACTTTAGATACAAAGGATGTTGTCTACGTAAATGAGGGTGTGAATGTTGGTCATTTATCTCTAGAGACAGATAGCAATGTGACAGATATCGTTTTACATGCCAATCTGAACGATGGTAAGGTAAGGGTGAAAGAGTTAAGTATTAAAGAGCTTGATGTACTTGCACTGCAAACACTTTTTATGCCAAAAAATAATGAAAATAATCTGAGCAGTGGTAGTGATAAGACTCTCACAACAGAAAAGAATACCGATAATGATCTGCCTGAAAACCCATTGATCCCTGGGTGGGTAATGATCGACAAATTGGAGATAAGCTTACTCCCTTTCAAATATGACCCCGTTGATATCAGATCATTATATGTAAGGGGTAGCAACGCTGTTTTTGATGTGAAAAAACTCTTACTTCAAAAAGCAAATGTGGATGTGAATACGACTACTAACCTAAGTAATATTTTCTATACAACAAAGGTTAAAAACAATAAGCTTATTGGAAAGATAGATTTCAAACCAAAAGAAAAATTGTTTAAACTGTATGAGCTGCCTATACGACATGAAGCTGTTGGAGACATCGCTTTAGATATCAATGTTTCTGAGAAACAAGTGGCAAGTGATCTAAAGATCACGATGAAACAGTTACTCAAAGCCAAGAAAGATGAGTTTAACCTTGATATAGACAAATTACACACCTATCTAGTATATGATATCAATCAAAGTCGTATGCAAGTGACAAGTAATTTGATGATCACAACACCTTATGCAGAAGATGTCTTTATATCAAACCTATTTATAATGGATGATAATATCACTTACAGTGGTGAGATACATGCAGAGAAGATCATAGGAATAGAGGAGAAATTTGTAAAACCCTTGAATCATTTAAAGGTACACTACACAGGTGACATAAAAAGTATAAATATGGACATTGCAGCAGATAACCTGCAAGGTACAGTTGTCTCTGAAGACTTTAAAAACGCAAATATTCATTTGGAAACAAAAGAAGCATTGCTCTTACGTGACTTTGTTGAACTTCCTGTTGAACTGAACCAAACCAAAGTAGAATTTGAGATAAATGCGCCACTCTCTTTTGAAAAAAATGCTACGTTGCTTGCTTACGCAAATATACATTCCAATGTTGTGACCATGGATGCAAATATAAGTTATAAAGAGAATTTAGAAATAAGATCTGTGACCCATATACCTAAAGAATCACTTTTAAGACCTTACAGTGAAGCATTAAAATGGGACAGTCTCAATCCTATGAGAACAAATGCAGCGTTAAAGAATGATAGCGTGGATGTTCAACTTCACGCTGGAAGTATAAAGAGCAGTGTAAACTATATGTTCAGTACTAAAGAGATAAATGGTACGATAGATCTAGCTGGGTTAAAAACAGATATCTCCGGTAAGCTTGAGGAAGAACTTAAAATGGAAACCAGGATAAGTTCTATGCCATCTTTGCTAAACAGTGTAGAGAGTGTGTATACTTTGGAGACATTACCCCAAGTGAAAGGAAGTGCAGATCTTTCTGTGGTCGTCTCTGAGCTTAAAAGTGCAGATATTACTTTAAGGTCTCCCCATCTTTCTTATGCAGCAGATATAAAAACTGAACATATTGTGGATGACATACTTGTAGAGGTAGGTGTTGATGATTCAGAACTTATACTAAAAAAGTATCAACTCACTTATGCAGATCAAAAACTTTTTTCCAATAAAGCTTCTAAGGTCACTTATGTAGATGGTAATATAAGCATTTCGCCTCTTTGGCTAAATGATGAACTTGAGATCATTGGATTGTACGATACAAATGCTTCCAGTGGTGAGGTCAATGCCACAGCAAAAAGATTGCATATAGAACATGAGATAGTAGAGTTAGATTCTGAAATAGATGTTAAAACGATTTTAGATGGAAACAAAACATCTGTAAAGGGAAAAGTGATCATTTTAGGTGGAAATATCTATTATGATCTGGGGCAAAAAACCTATGCATCAGATTCAGATATACTCATAGTCCAAGAGTTAAAAGAACAAGAACCAAGTCCTTTTATGGAAAATCTTTCTGTTGATGTACAGGTAGAAAGTAAACAACCTTTGATCTATAAAAAAGGTGCTGTAGATATAAAAGCCAAAGCTGACCTGGGTATACATAAAGTTGAGCAGGGAGAACTGATGGTTCTTGGAAGTGTTGAGATCTTAAAAGGTGGAAGTTATACTTTTGAAAATAAACGTTTTGTACTTGATAAAAGTTATATACACTTTACCGGTGATCCAAATAAACCTATCATAGAAGCAACGGTAAACTATAAGTCCCTTAATCATTTGATCACCCTTACAGTGACTGGTTCACCAGATACCCTGCATATTAATTTCTCTTCTGTACCAAGTCTAAGTAGAGAACAAATACTTTCCATTATTTTATTTGACTCAGAAGGAGGGGCGGGGACAAACTCCGGAGAAGATATGATGAAGATGATGGGGGGAGCCATGGCAAAATCGGCCCTTTCAGATATCGGTGTACAGCTTGATCATCTTGTTTTAGGTTCTGGAAACAGTATAGAAGTAGGTAAAAAACTCACAGATGAGGTGACGATAATTTACGTGAATGATGTCGTCGCAGGGGTGAAATTGAAGTATGAACACAGTAGAAGATTAGAGAGTGTTATCTCCGCAGATGAAGAGTCTCAAGCCTATGATATTATCTACAAGAGAGATTTTTAGAACATACACATAGTAATTATTTTTAAGTTTTATATGAGTATAATGGATAATAACGGTATAAATGTTAAAAGCTAAACTCACTGTGAAGTGAGGACAGAAAGTCATGGGTCTTTAAATGGTGTATTCCTAGTAAGAAAGATCGCCAGACCACACAATGGAATGCCTTCCATATTACTTATGGATTACTCTGTCCCCCTTCATAATATATCCCTAAAAGGATTATTGAATGCTATTAAAAAATAAAAATAGACTGCATATACGGATCATTATTACTGTACTATTGTCATGTCTTGCACTATACTATACGTACACCTCTTACCAAAAGTATGCCTCGGTAAAGCAACATACAAAAATCTCTTCTTTGGTTTACGAAATAGAGTCTTCATTAGGCATGATTGCTTTTGAAAGAGTTGATACAGCAAAATATCTAGCAACAAAAGAAGTTAGTAGTTTAGAAAAAATAATACAGAGAAGAAAGGCTGTTGATCGTTCTTTAATGGCGTTGAAAACATTTACCATACAAAATAGTCAGTATACGATCTTTCAACCGCAGGTCGATGATGTTAGAGATGCGCTTAAAGAGGTTAGAAAAGAAGTTGATGAGGTAAGTGAGCCTTTTAATAATATTTTTCTGTATGCTTACCATACAAAGGTATTTGGACCACTTTTGGAGATACTTAGAGAGATCACGTCACTAGAAAAATTAAAAATGATACATAGTGATCTCGCGATGTATGTCTATTATACAATACTCAAAGAGAACAGTGTTTTTGAAAATACAGGTATACATTTTGTATTGCATAGCTCAAAGATCATGCGTGAAGAAGACAGAATACTTTGGGAACAACTTGTACAAAAAGACATCTTACCAAACTTTGACATTTTGTTAGATAGAGAACTAGCTGCAAAGATCTCTGAAATGTTTTCCCCAGAGCAGTTTAAGAAAACGATCACACTAGAACGTGACATGATCCTTCATGAAGCACGAAAAGGGAACTATTCTGTTTCTATTGAAGGATGGGTAAATAAGATAGACACTAAGATGAATTATTTTAAAGCAGTACAGGCTTTATTTCGTGAAGATATCCAACAAAGAGAACAGGAATATCTGACGCAAAATAAATGGCCTCTTATCGTAGCTTCAATAGTACTTCTGATATTATTGTTTGTTCTTCTTGGCTTAGTCAGACTTTATTATAAAAAACAAAAAGATCAAACTATCTCTTCTGAGACATTAAAAGATATAGCTGTGGTCTTTAATGAAAATCAGCAAAAAGAGATCAGCAGATTAATAAAAAATGGTAAAGAGGATCACATCTTCAAGTTTTTGATCCAAGCTATCAAAGATGCCAATCAAACCAAAGATCTTTTCCTTGCAAGTATGTCTCATGAGATACGTACACCACTCAACGGTATACTAGGCTTTACGCAACTATTGAAAGAGTCAGATACAAAAGAGGAGAGAGAAGAGTATATCTCGGTGATAGAGAAGAGTTCTGCAAACCTTTTGACCATAGTCAATGACATACTTGATCTTTCCAAGATAAAAGCGCAGAAGATTGAATTGGAAGATATAGAATTTGACCCTATAGATAGTTTTGAAACTGCTGTTGAATCATATGCGGCCAAAGCATCAGAAGAGAATATTGATTTTAATATCTTTTTAGATCCGCATCTTCCTACACTGCTTATAGGTGACCCTACAAAGATCTCTCAGATCATAGTGAACCTTGTAAGTAATGCTATCAAATTTACTTCTAGAAACGGTGAAGTGAATGTCAAGATCGAACAGTTATCTGAAAGTACTGAGGGTGTAAAGATCAAGTTTTCAGTCTCTGACACAGGAATCGGTATTACAGAAGAGCAGAAGAAGAATATATTTGATGCATTTACACAGGCAGATGTCAGTACAAGTAGAAAGTATGGTGGTACAGGTTTAGGACTCTCAATCTCAGGTAAGTTTGTTGAACTTATGGGAGGTAAGCTCAAGATAAGAAGTGTCAAACATGAAGGTTCTACTTTCTACTTTACTTTGCAAATGAAGAAGGCGGAGAGTGCGAAAAAAAGAGTAGTGGAGGATATGAGTGCTTATACTGTAGGAATTCTTAACCCGCATATAGATGAAGAGTATTTTATCAACAGGGATTTGGAAGCATATATCAATTATACCGGAGCAAAGATCCAACATTATACTGATGAGTCTCTCTTGGCTTTAAAAGGTTCTTCTCATCTTCCCGATATACTTTTTATAGATCATAAATTTAGGCACAGAGGAACTGAGATAGAAAAGTTTTTGGATTTTGATACCAAGGTTGTTATGCTCTCAACAGGAGATCAAAAGCGTAATCTAAAACGTTTCAAATCACGTATAGATAAGATACTTTATAAACCGATAAACTTTACAAAAACACTGAAAATGTTGAGTGATAAAGAAGAAGTTACTGCGAGTAAGAAGAATATCACTTTTGAAAATGTACATGTGTTGGTCGCAGAAGATAATTTAATCAATCAAAAATTGATCCTCAATGTACTCAATAGACTTGGTATTGAAGTAAGCATGGCCAATAATGGTCTTGAAGCACTTGAAAAGCGTATGGAAAATGAATATGACATGATATTTATGGATGTAGAAATGCCTGTGATGGGAGGTATGGAAGCAACAGGTAAAATATTGGGTTATGAGAGAAAAAATGCTAAAAAGCATATACCTATCGTTGCGTTAACAGCCAATGCGGTCTCGGGAGACAGGGAAAAGTACATAGGTGCAGGTATGGATGCCTATCTTTCAAAACCTATAGAATTGGCAGCACTTAATGGGCTTTTAATCGATCATTTTGAGGAGAGGCTGGTAGAAGAACTAGGATAACCTGTTTTTAAAGTCTTCATATCCGAACTCTCTTACTACTTCTATGCTTCCATCAGGTTTTTTGATGGCAATGGAGGGAAGTTTAATACCATTAAATGTAGTGGCCTTTACCATCGTATAGTGCATCTGGTCCTCAAAAATAATCTTATCACCTATCTGTAAAGGTGCATCAAAACTGTAGTCTCCCATAATGTCTCCAGCCAAACACGTGTTACCCGCAAGACGGTAAGTATATGCTTTTTCGCCAGCTTTAGCAGCGTCTTGAACTTCTGCACGGTAGGGCATGATGATGGTGTCTGGCATATGTGCCTCAGCTGAAGAGTCTAAAATGGCAATCTCCATACCGTTATTGACGATATCAAGTACCGTACTAACAAGTGTACCGGTCTCCCATCCTATAGCTTCACCCGGTTCAAGATAGATGTCAACATCATATTTGGATTTAAATGTTTGTATGAGTTGTATGAGTTTATCAACATCATACCCTTTTCGTGTAATGTGATGGCCTCCACCAAAGTTTATCCATTTCATTTTTGAGATATATTTGCCAAATTTCTCTTCAAAATTATTCAGTACATTTTCTAGGGCAGAAGCATCCTGTTCACAAAGTGCATGAAAATGTAAGCCATCACAGAGATCCAGCATAGATTGATCAATGTTTTCCAAAGTAGTGCCAAGTCTTGAGTGAATGCTACATGGATTATAGATTTCTCTGGGAGACTCAGAATATTCAGGATTAACACGCAGTCCTAAGGAGATGTCTGGATTGACCAGTTTTGCCTGTAATGCAAAAGTATGGAATTGTGCAGGAGAGTTAAAGACCAAATGGTGTGATATCTTGGCTATCTCTTCGATCTCTTCTTCTTTGAAAGCAGGCGCGTATGTATGTACTTCTTTGGAAAATGACTCATCAGCAAGTTTGGCTTCATGAAGGCCACTTGCACAGCAACCGTCAAGGTAGGGTTGCAATAAAGGAAAACTTTTCCACAGAGCATATCCTTTAAGTGCCAATAACACTTTTGCACCACTCTTTTTTTTTACTGTGGAGATCAGTTCTAGGTTTTGTATCAGTTTTTTTTCTTCCAATATCCAGCATGGAGAGGGAAGGGTAATAGAATCTCTATATATCATTTGAAATTATAGCAATCAATTATAAAATTTTTTGCTATAATGAAAACCTGAATATTAAAATTTAGTGAAGGAACGGGTGATGAGTGAAAGAGAAAATAAAAGAAGATCAGCTAATCTAAAGTTTACTGGTGATGATATTGTTTTGACAAGTACTCTTATGGATAAACTAACAAATGCAATTGAGATAGTTTATTATTTAATGGATCATCAAAATGACGACACATTTGTACTTTTGTTGATGACGGCAGAAAATATAGAGTTGGGAATGTTATTGGAGTCAGAAAAAAGAGATTCTGATATACTTTTTGAGATCGATAAAGAAAAATCAACCTATGCAATGCTCTGTCAAGATACTAAAGTCGACGGTGGATACAGGTTTGCAGAAAGAATTATTGGTAATATTATTTCAAAAGGGGGTACAGATATCTATTGTTCAGAGCTTGAAGTGCGCTCTACAAATTATAAGGTAAGAGGTGTCATATTGAAATTGGTTGAAACTTTCATAAAGGCACAGCAAGAAAGCACATCTGGAGAGATTATCTATAAAAGTCTAAATTAGACTTGGAAGTGCTTTTAGTGAATCATTTGAATTTAAGGCCATTTCAGGTAAAATCGCGTCCAAATATACCTCAGAGATGATGGTAAAAATTATTTAAGGATGATTTGGAATGAAAAGAACATACCAACCACATAGTACACCAAGAAAGAGAACACACGGATTTAGAACAAGAATGAAAACTAAAAACGGTAGAAAAGTGATCAATGCAAGAAGAGCTAAAGGTAGAAAAAGACTATCTGTATAGAGACAGTGGATCAATACCATCAGTTCAATAAAACACTTTACTCGGATTCAAACAGGTAAAGAGTTCAACAGCGTGTACAAACACGCAACAAAAACATGGCATACACCGTATTTTGTACTTTTTTATAAAAAAAACGATCTGTACAAAGTGGGGTTCGTAGCCTCCAAAAAAATTGGAAATGCAGTACATCGAAACAGAGCAAAACGTTTGTTAAGAGCACACTTCATCGAAAATACTGACCTCTTATCTCATGGTTCTTATGTCTTGGTTGCAAAACCTGCACTCATAGACGAAAATTACCAAGTGACTCGCAAAGCGTTTCTCCATGCACTTAAAAAATGTTCAGCCATTTAATACTATACTTATAGACTATAAATTATAAAAGGTAAAACTTTGGAACAACAAGATCTAAATAAACGACTTCTTCTAGCACTGGCACTCTCATTTTTCGTATTTGTAGGTTACAGCTATTTTTTCCCGGCACAACAACCAACAGAAACTACTCAGCAAGCGTCAAATACCGCACACCAAACACCTACAGTAGATAAACAAGGTAATGCAACACCAACACCTACTTCTTCATCTGCAGTAGCAAGTGCACCAGTTCAAATGACTTCACCAGGACTGGCAACTATTAAAGCTGATCATTTTATCATTACGGTAGATGAACTTGGACGTATTGCACAAATGGAATTGCTTGAGGCAAAATATCATGATGAAGATGGTAACAACTTAAAAATACTGAATGTGAATGAAGTAAAGCCATTGGAAGTAAGGTTTTCGGATGCAAAACTGAATGAAGAAGCATTTAAAACACCTTATGTAAATACAGGTAGTAAAGTAATAGATGTAAGTTCAAGTGCACAGACACTGACACTTACGCAAACACTTTCCACAATGACTGTAACAAAGAAGATCACATTTAAACCTACAGGTCAATATGAAGTTAACATAGAGACCTCTGTAGAAACACCATACTTTGTGACTCCAGGATATAGACCGGTAGCAGATCAGTCTATGTATATGCTTGTAAGAGGTGCTTTGATAAAAGGTGCTGATGATATCATTAATACGATCGAAGATGGTGATGCTGAAGGATATGAAAAGTTCCAAAATGCAAAGATCGCTTCTTCTTTTGACAGATATGTTGCTTCAATGTTCTTTGATTTTGACAAAGGTTTGAATGTTTCTATCTTGAAAGAAAAAAATGATGATCCACTTATATTTATTCAGGCTGATCAAAGTATCAAATTGAATGCATATATTGGTCCAAAAGATCATGAAATACTTAAAAATATTCATCCTGAGCTTACGGATGCGATCGAATTTGGATTCTTCTCATTTTTAGCAACACCTTTTTATAAAGTTCTTTTATGGATAAACAATTATGTAGGTAATTGGGGATGGGCGATCATACTCTTTACACTTCTTGTAAAGTTTGTGTTATTCCCACTTTCATACAAAGGTATGATGTCTATGCAAAAGCTTAAAGACCTTGCACCTAAGATGAAAGATATCAAAGAGAAATACAAGGGTGATCCAGCAAAGATGAACGCACAGATGATGGAGATGTATAAGAAACATGGCGCAAATCCAATGGGCGGGTGTCTTCCTTTGATCCTTCAAATTCCTGTATTCTTTGCACTTTACCGTGTACTTTTAAATGCCGTTGAACTTCAAGGTGCTCCATGGATCCTATGGATAGAAGACCTTGCGATCATGGATCCGTATTTTGTACTTCCTGTACTCATGGGTGCTTCTATGTGGTTCCAACAAAAGATCACGCCAACGAACTTTACTGATCCTCTACAAGAGAAGATCTTTAAGTGGTTCCCTCTGATCATGACAGTGTTCTTTATCTACTTCCCGTCAGGTCTTGTCCTTTACTGGTTAGTGAATAACCTCTTTACTATTGCACAACAATACTTCATCAACCATATGTATGCAAAACAAAAAGCAGCAGCTGTAGCAGCACATAAAAAGGGAAAGGATAAGTAATGCAGAAGGTTGAAGCACCAACACTTGAAGAGGCATACACAAAAGCCTCTGAAGTGTTAGAATGTTCTATTTCTGAACTTCAATATGAAGTTGTGCAACATCCTTCAAACGGTATCCTTGGGTTTATGAAAAAAAATGCCATCATTGTGGCAACATGTAAAAACTCTGTATCAAAAGATACAAATACGAATACTAAAGTCAAAGAAACTTATCCAACTGAAGAAGAGAGTGTAGCTTCTGAGATACTTGCAACAGTACAAGCTAGCAACATAAATGAGAAGCAAGCGACAGATGATAAAGTAGATGATGAGGAGCCGGTACAGGAACGTGATGCTGTACTTGATAGCTTTTTTGAACCCGCATCCAATGATGAACCTGAAAACGAAGTTGAAGAATATGAAGAAGAAAGTGTTGTGTATGATGAGCTAGGACAGCTCATAGAAACACAACTTAAAGAGTTGCTTGGGCATTCCTGTTTTGATATTGATGTGGTAGAAGTAGATGTACGTGACAACACAGCATTGATCTTTATAGATGGAGAAGATGCTGCACTCCTTATAGGAAAAGAGGGGTATCGTTATAATGCTCTCTCTTATATGCTTTTTAACTGGTTACATACCAAGTATGAACTGTTTATTAAAGTGGAGATTGCAGAGTTTTTAACTACGCAACAAGAGATGATACGTAATTACATCAAACCTGTGATTGAGAATGTAGAAAAAAATGGAAAAGCGAAGACCCGTTTTCTTGATGGTATTTTAGTACAAATAGCACTTGAACAACTGCGTGAAAGATTTCCTGATAAATATGTAGCAGTCAAAACAAGTAAAGAGGGTAAAAAGTTTGTTGTGATCAATGAATTTAATAATCCTTCGAAAAGTAAAAACTAAGAATTATGCATAACTCTATAGCAGCTATTGCCACGGCGCATGGTGTCTCTTCCATCTCGATTATTCGAGTAAGCGGAAGTGCAGCTTTAGAGATAGCTCAAAAGGTATCACACCTTGATCAAATAACCCCAAGATACGCACATCTTACTTCACTTTATACAGCCAAAAATGATCTGATAGATCAGGCTATTATGATCTATTTTGCTGCACCTCACAGTTTTACGGGTGAAGAGATCGTAGAGTTTCAATGTCATGGTGGAATGATCGTTGCCCAAGAGATCTTAGATACGATCACTTCTTATGGTGTGCGACTTGCTGAGCCTGGAGAATTTTCAAAACGGGCATTTTTGAATGGCAAAATAGACCTCACCGAAGCAGAAGCTATCTCTAAACTGATAGAAGCCAAATCAGTAGATGCCGCCAAGATACTTGCTAAACAGATGAAGGGTGAGCTCAAAGTTTTTGTAGATGAGAGTAGAGAGGCCTTATTACGGTCACTTGCATACTCTGAAGTAATGATAGACTATGCAGAAGAAGACATCCCTGATGACATTATGCAGAGTATTATTACCCAATTGGATGGATTAACTGCAAAGATAGAACAGATCGTTGATGCAAGTCATAGACGAAGAGGTCTCATAGAAGGCTTTAAAGTTGCCATCATAGGGAAACCAAATGTGGGTAAAAGCTCCCTTCTTAATGCTTTACTTTCGTATGATAGAGCTATTGTCTCAGACATTGCAGGAACAACCAGAGATACCATAGAAGAACAGGTACGTATAGGTTCACACATTATAAGACTGGTAGACACAGCAGGAATTCGTGAATCTGAAGACACTATCGAAAAGATAGGGATAGAGCGTTCATTGTCTTCTGTTGGGGATGCAGATGTGATCATCGCACTTTTTGATGCTTCAAGAGCTTTTGATGAGGAGGATGCAAAGATACTATCCATTCTTGATTCTCTTGATGTAGATAAACAAACCATAGTGGCATTAAATAAGTCTGATCTTGAAAAGCATTTTGATGTAGACAAGCTTCAATGTTATAATATGATAGAAGTGAGTGCTAAAAGAGCTTTTGAAAAACTCACAACGAGGCTTGAATCATTACTTGATGGTATAGGTGAAGGAGAAGAATTGATGCTGATCTCTGCACGACAGATAGAAGCTGTAAATCAGGCTAAAGCATCTATATTGGCAGCTAAAATACCATTGATAGATGGAGAACTTGAGTTCTTTTCTTACCATTTACAAGAAGCTGTAAAGGCCATTTCATCTATCTCAAAGCCGTTTGATAGTGAAGAGATATTGGATAAAATGTTCGGCGAATTTTGTTTGGGGAAATAGTATGGAAGTATTAGAATTTTTTAAAAACTTTGAAAATATTGAGCTTTATCTGATTATTGTTCTCATTGTTTTTACTTTGTGGTTCATGAGAAATACGGTGAAGTATTATAAAGGTGAAAAACGAAAGATCAAACACCTTCACCGTTTTGCAAAAGAGGGTGAAAAAGAGTCACAGTTTAAACTTGCACAACGTTTTCAAAAAGGAAATATGGTGAAAAGATCTTGTAATGATGCTGCGTTCTGGTATCAGAGGGCAGCATTTTCAGGAGATGAAGATGCTAGAAACATGATTGATAAAATCTTGAAGAAAAAGCACTGTAAGTAGCATCTATAAAGTTAATTATGTATAATGTAGAAATTAGATTTGGAGAAAAAAATGTTTAAAATAGTCACGTTTGTGATACTTTCTTTTATGGGTATGTTCTTAGTTACCGGCTGTGTTCAGCCCGATGTTGCAGTTGGAGGACAATCCTGGTGGAATAAAAAAAGTGCAGATGATGTAGACCTTTCTGACCTTGATGATAATCTTACTATGTCTGAGACAATGATCTCAGAAGATGGTGAAGAGAGGATGGCACGTATTGAATTTCCTGTTGCAGAGTATTCAAATTTACCAAGAAAAGGTAGAGGTACTATCACAGGTAAGATCTATATCAACGACATTTACGGGAGTCCTGTTTTTGGTGGAGGTACAAGACTTTACTTGAATCCGGTCACTTCTTATTCGGAACAATGGTATGAAGCAAGTTACTTGGGTGGTAATAAGATGGAGAAAGCTGATGGCAGACTCTTTAACTACCTAAAGTTCACTGCAGCAGACTCTAGCGGTAAATTCTCATTTTACGGTGTACCATCAGGAAGCTACTATCTTATAGGTACAGTGAAGTGTGGAACAGCATGTGGATATGAAAGTGAAAAAAGTATACGTATCGCTACAAAAGTAAGTGTGTATGGAAATCAGATCGTTGAACAGGATCTGACAACGATACCTGAGTAAACATCTAGAGGCTTATGCGTTAGGATAAGCCTCTTCCAATTGTTTGTAAAGTCCATCAGGGCTTATCTCTTCATTTCCTTCTAAAATACCCTGCATAGTAACATTGTCCTCTTCACCATTCCATATTTTGATGTAAGTACCTTCTTTATACCCATGGTCTTGTCTAAATTGATTTAAAATGTTTTTACCTACGTAAAGTTTATAAAGGGCATCAAGGTTTAGACCTGACTGCATAGCAACATCTATAAATGCAGCCATAAGTTTTTCCGTTGACCCCTCACAAAAGATCGTTTTCATTAGTACTTCTACAACAGCGATCTGCTCATAATAGTCTTTAAAAGTCTCTTGAACTTCTCCAGAGAATGCAGAAAAGTTTGCAAGAGAGTTAATGTTGTTTGAAAGTGTCTCGATACTTCCAAGTTCTCCTCTTTTATAATCTTCAAGTCCTTGAGACATGATGAAGTGCCAAATATCTACTGCTTCTATTTTGATGTTGGCATAATCTGGTTTTGCATCTATATTTTTCCAGTGTTTCCAAGGATAAGACTCTATCAGTTCAGCACATTCAAGATACGTACAGCGCTTCCAGTCAATAGGTTTACCATTTTTTGTCATACCGTCTTCCCAGCCCAGACCGTTGGTTGCATCATTGAGTTGTTGCTGTAGTTCTAGCATTTGTAAAATCTTATCCATTTATTGCCTTTAATTCATGATGACATATTCTACCTTTTCATCACTTATTTAGTACTTTTTGAGTAAAATAATACCCTTAATTACTGCCTTAAAGGACGCACTATATGTCACAACCTGTTGAAGATTTAGATGAAGTTTTAAAAAATCACAAACTAAGCAAAGAAGAGTATGAAGATATCTTACGTATCTTGGATGGTCGTCACCCAAATATTGTTGAAATAGGTATCTTCTCAGCGATGTGGTCTGAGCACTGTTCATACAAATCAAGTACAAAATACCTTAGAGGTTTTCCTACAGAGGCACCATGGGTCATTCAAGGTCCAGGTGAAAATGCGGGAGTGATTGATATTGGTGATGGTATGGCTGCTGTTTTTAAAATGGAGAGTCATAACCACCCATCATTCATCGAACCATTTCAAGGTGCTGCAACAGGTGTAGGTGGGATACTCCGTGATATCTTTACTATGGGTGCAAGACCTGTAGCAAACCTCAATGCTTTACGTTTTGGTACAGTAAAAGGTGACTCAGATATAGCTAAATACCAAAGACACCTGGTTCGTGGTGTGGTAGATGGAATAGGAAGTTATGGTAACTGTATGGGGGTGCCTACTATCGGTGGTGAAGTGAGTTTTGATGAATCATACAACGGAAACATTCTTGTAAACGCATTTTCACTAGGGCTTGTAAAGTCAGATGAGATCTTCCTTGGTGTGGCTTCAGGTGTAGGTAACTCAGTTATGTATGTTGGTTCTAAGACAGGTCGTGATGGTCTTGGAGGGGCAGTGATGTCTTCAGACTCATTTACTGAAGAGTCAAAGTCGCTTCGACCGACAGTACAGGTAGGTGACCCGTTCACAGAAAAGTTATTGCTTGAAGCATGTCTTGAACTCTTTAAAACAGACCATGTTGTTGGTATCCAGGATATGGGTGCTGCTGGGCTTACTTCATCTGCATTTGAAATGGCAGGGAAAACAGGTGCAGGTCTTATCATGCATCTTGATCAAGTGCCAGCACGTGAAGAGGGAATGACACCTTACGACTTCATGCTTTCTGAATCTCAGGAACGTATGCTTATATGTGCTAAAAAAGGGTCTGAACAAGCGATCATCGATATCTTTGAAAGATGGGACCTTGATGTTGCTGTCATCGGTGAAGTAACTGATACTGCACGAATGGAACTTATGTGGCACGGTGAGAAGTGTGCAGATATGCCTATCGCTCCAGTGAGTGAAGAAGCACCAGTTCTTGACAGACCTGTAGCACGTCCAACATATTTGGATGAAGTAAATTCGAAAACTGTGAATGATTATCCTGCAGTATCAGATCAAGAAGCATATGAAACAATGCTTTCAAACATTGAAATATCTGACAAAGCCTGGGTATACAATCAGTATGACTCTATGGTACAGACAAACACTACTAAAGCACCGGGAAGCTTGGATGCATCGTGTATCCGTATCAAAGAGAATGGAAAAGCTTTGTCAATGTCAGCGGACTGTAACCCTCGTTACTGTTACATAGACCCATATAAAGGTGCTGCTCTTGCAGTAGTTGAGTCGGGACGTAATGTTGCGATGTCTGGAGCTAGACCACTTTCTATTACAGACTGTCTTAACTTTGGTAACCCTGAGAACCCGGAAGTAATGTGGCAGTTTGCACAATCATGTGAAGGTATCAAAGAAGCGTGTTTAGCACTTGAGACACCTGTAGTATCTGGAAATGTATCACTTTATAATGAAACCAATGGGGTTTCTGTATTCCCTACACCTGCTATTGCTATGGTAGGACTTAACGATGACGAAAACAAAGTATTGCCTTCAACATTCCAGGAAGAGGGATCACAGATATTACTTTTAGGGGAAACTAAAGGTGAGTTTGGTGGATCATTGTACGTTAAAGCACTCCATGGTGAAACAACAGGTTCTCTTCCTGAGTTTGATTACAAGGCAGAGCTTGCACTTTGGGAGATCGTGATCGAAGCAAACAAAAAAGGATTGCTTAAGTCTGCAAAAGATGTGAATATTGGTGGTGTAGCCATAGCACTTTCAAAAATGGCAGCTACATCAAGTAAAGGTATCGTAACAAATGTTTCTGTTAATAACAGTAAAGATATTTTCGATGAATCACAAAGTAGAGCATTGGTAGAAGTCTCTTCTGAAAACTTGGTTGAGATGGTACATCTAGCAGCTTCATTAGGTGTCTATGTAACAAACATTGGTTCTGTAGGTGGAGATAAAGTAAAAGTAAATGATGTGGAACTTCCACTTGATAAAGTAAAAGATATTTACTTTAATACTTTTGAAAAAACAATAGAACAAGACATATAAGGGTAGGTATGAGAGCATTATTGAGCGTAAGTGACAAAGCAGGTATTGTAGAGTTTGCACAAGGTTTAGAGAGTCAAGGTTGGGAGATCATCTCAACAGGTGGAACATATAAAAAGCTAAATGTAGCAGGTGTAAAAGTCATCGAGATAGATGAAGTAACAAAGTTTCCAGAGTGTTTTGAAGGGCGTGTAAAAACGTTAAACCCTTACGTACACGGTGGAATTTTACACAAAAGAGGTGATGATGCACATGTAGCGCAAGCCAAAGAGCTTGGTGTTGAAGGCATAGATCTTGTATGTGTAAACCTTTACCCATTCAAAGAGACGATCGAGAGAACGGAAGACTTTGATGAGATCATTGAGAACATTGACATTGGTGGACCGACGATGGTACGGTCTGCTGCGAAGAATTTTAATGATGTACTCATCGTTACAGATGCAAATGATTATGGTGCTGTACTAAATGCGCTTGAGAGTAAAGAAGATACACTTGAGTTCAGAAGAGGGTTGATGATCAAAGCTTTTGAACACACAGCAGCGTATGACTCGATGATAGCAAACTACATGAATGGCAGATTTAATGATGGTTTTGGTGAGTATCAGTTCATTACCGGTAAAAAATCTTTCCAAACACGTTATGGAGAGAACCCACACCAAAAAGGTGCATTGTATGAATTTGATGCACACTTTAGTAATAACTTTAAACAAGTAAAAGGTGAAGCATCTTTTAACAACATCAATGATGTGAATGGAGCACTGAAGATCGCATCCAGTTTTGGTGATGAAGATGCAGTATGTATCGTAAAACATGGTAACCCTTGTGGTTTTGCCATTAAAGGCTCACTTCTTGAATCATATACGGAAGCACTTAAATGTGATCCTGTTTCTGCCTTTGGCGGTGTAGTTGCTGTAAATGGTATCGTTACTAAAGAGCTTGCTGAGAAGATGAATGAGATCTTCTTGGAAGTAGTAATGGCTGCAGATTTTGAACCTGAAGCACTAGAAGTTTTTGAGAAGAAAAAACGTCTTAAACTTTTTGCTCAAGGTGGAACAAAACTTGTGATGTCAGAGGATTCTCATGACTTTAAACATGTAGACGGTGGATTTGTATATCAAAACTCTGACTGTATCTGTGACAATGAAGTGCATAATGCGCAGAAAAAGTCAGAGCTTACAGCATCAGCTCAAGAGATGAAAGACCTTGAGATCGCATGGAAAGTAGCTGGTCTTACGAAGTCTAACTGTGTTGTCTATGTAAAAGATTCAGCAATGGTAGCAGTGGGTATGGGTATGACATCACGTGTAGATGCTGCACAATGTGCGCTTAAAAAAGCCAAAGAGATGGATCTGGATGTCACTGGTGCTGCAATGGCATCTGAAGCATTCTTCCCATTTAGAGACAGTATTGATGCAGCAGCTGCAGCTGGGGTTAAAGTGATCATTGAACCTGGTGGAAGCATTAGAGATGATGAAGTCATCGAAGCTGCCAATGAACATGGCATCTCACTTTACTTTACAACTGTAAGACACTTTTTACATTAATCGTTAGGTCAGAGAGTATTTACTTTCTGACATTTCTCTTTTTCTTCTTTTAAATACTATAATACATCATTACATTATCAGGAAAATACATGAATAAATTACTCATCGTATGGAGTACAGCTGAGATAGAAGTGGCTAAAAAAATGGTATTGCTCTATGCAAGTGTTATTTTGCCAAGAGGGTATTGGGATGAGGCACATGTGATGATATGGGGTCCTTCTGCTAAACTTTTAGCCGAAAATTCAGAACTTCAGAAGATGGTTGCTACAGTACAAGAGACCGGCGTGAAATTTTCTTGTTGCGTTGTATGTAGTGACGACTATGGCGTCACAGAGAAACTATCTAGTTTGGATATAGATATGACGCACACTGGAGAGATGCTTACTTCTTCTTTACAGAGAGATTGGAAAGTGATCACTTTTTAATTGTACGCTCTGCATGTTTAAATTGATACATCATAATAGAAGCAGCGATACCCACGTTAAAACTTTTAATACCTGGCATCATCTCTATAGTAACAACTTCATCACACAACTCAATGACTTCAGATGACAGACCTGATCCTTCATGCCCCATAAGAAGTACCCACTTCTCTGTTATCTTTACATCATTAAGTGGAGTGGAACCTTCAGTGACTTCCGCAGCATAGATACGGTAACCATTTTGTTTTAACGCTTTTACAGTCTCTTTGATATCAGAGTAAAGATGCGTTTTTAACATAGAGATATGTCCCATAGAGACTCTCAATGCACGTCTAGAATAGGGGTGTGGGCCAAAAGATGGGATAAGATAAGAGTTTATACCAATTGCAGCAGCAGAACGGGCGATAGCACCTATATTTTGAGTAGAACTTATCTCATCTAACATAATGATATGATCACCTAATGCATCCAATGGAGTCTCTTTTGGGCGTATACCATGCATCATAACATTATGGTGTATCTTGTGTCCCACGATGTTTTGCATCTGTTCTTTGTCTGCTAGATAGAGAGTTACATCCTTAAGGTTTTCGATCAATGCATGGTGATTATCATAGTATTCCTGTGTAGCAAGAATACTTTTCACTTCTATCCCTTCTTCTAAAAGCAGGTTAACTACTTTAGGACTGTCTGCAATGAAGCTTCCATCGCTTCTAAAAGCATTTTCTCTGAATTGATGGTAAAGTGCAAGTTCTTTGGCATGTATATCTGTTATATGGGTAAAATTCATATGGTATTGTACAGTATACTTTATGAATATTTATGTGGAAATCATTTATCTTTATTAGATATAATTCATTATATTATAACGCAGGGTTAATAAATGAAGAAAATTATGTTAAGTTTTTTACTACTGTCAGCAATGTTGATGGCAGAACTTATACAAGTGTGGGCAACACCTGGATTTGCAGATAAAGATATAAAGATCATAGATATACGTACACCAGCCGAGTGGAAAGAGACAGGTATTGTTAAAGGATCATATACGATCATGTTTTTTGATGAACAAGGCAATTTCAATCTTGAGGGTTTTTTAAGACAGTTAAATATGGCAGTAAAGAAGGATGAGCAGTTCGCACTCATATGTAGAGTTGGATCTCGTACTGGAATGGTTACTGAGTTTTTATCTGAAAAGCTTGGATATAGGGTCATTAACCTTCAAGGCGGGATCATGAAAATGATACATGAAGGGTATAGAACAGTACCCTATAGATAGTAATATATTATAAGATCTTCTCAAACTTGATTGACATAGACTAAACCTTTTTGATATAATCCAAAGAAATTATTATTGAAGAAAGATTTAGAATGTCAAAAAGTTTATATGAAACACTCGGTGTAAATGAAAATGCTTCTGCCGATGAAATAAAAAAAGCCTATAGAAAACTCGCAAGAAAATATCACCCCGATATTAATAAAGAAGAATCAGCAGTCGATAAATTTAAAGAGATAAATGCAGCGTATGAAGTTCTCTCAGATGCACAGAAAAAACAACAATACGATCAGTTCGGTGACCAAATGTTCGGTGGACAGAATTTCCATGATTTTGCACAGGGACAGGGGCAAGGTGTAGATCTCGATGAGATCCTTAGATCCATGTTTGGTGGTGGAGGCGGCTTCGGCGGAGCACAGCAAGGCGGTTTTGGCGGTTTTGGCGGCTTTGGTGGTCCAGACCTAGATATCCAGGCACGTATTACCGTACCTTTTATGGTGGCGATACAAGGTGGAAAACATAATATATCAGCAAATGGTCAAAATTTTGATATTAAAATTCCTGCGGGTATAAAAACAGGTGAGACAATGCGTGTCCGTGGTAAAGGTAAGCAGTACCAGGGACACGCAGGTGATCTACTCATACAGATAGAAGTTTCATCTTCAGATGAGTATGAAAGAAAAGGTGATAACCTCTATAAAAGTTTTGATGTTCCTTTGAAAGAAGCACTTTTTGGCGGAAAGATCGCTATAGATACTCCTGAAAAAGAGGTCTCACTTAAAGTGCCGCAAAACACAAAAAATGGTCAAAAATTCAGACTTAAAGGAAAAGGTGTCGCAGACAGAAAGACAGCGATGAAAGGAGATCTTTATCTAGTGGCCAACGTAGTGCTTCCAGATGTAGGCACCCTCGATGATGAACTAAGAAAAGTGTTAGAAGAAAAGTTATAATTTTGGCAAAGGCAAAGCTTTAGTGAGAGGAATTCATTGGGAGCTTTGCTCCTGGTGAAGGAGATAATATAAAAACTAAATTGTAAAGGATACCAAATGCATAGTTATGATGAGCCTGTTTACCTCATTTCAGTGGTAGCTACGATGTTGGATATACATCCACAAACACTCAGACAGTATGAGAGAGAGGGACTTGTTGAGCCTTCACGTACACAGGGTCGTATGCGTTTATATTCGCAGCGTGATATTGAACGTATGAAGCTCATCTTGCGTTTGACACGTCAAATGGGTGTGAACCTTGCAGGAGTGGATCTTGTACTTCAGCTTAAAGAACAGATAGATGAAATGCAAGAAGAGATAGATCTTTTACGTGATGAACTGCGAAAATCAAACCGAAACGGGTCTGTTCACTCAAGCAAGGCCTTGGTGGCGAAAAGTACTTATGATATAATCATTTTTGAGGACTAAATTTAAATCTTAGTTGGAGTTTCTATGTAAAGAGGATAAAGTGAAACAGCAAAAACATTATATATTTTTACAAAAGCAGATAATTCTGTTAGTGTTTCTCTCTCTTATACCTGGCATTGTATATGTTGTTTTTGGATATCTCTATAACGTTTTTATACCAGCAATGCTTTGGTATATAGCCATGTTACTTACTTCTGCTTATGGTATGTTTCTTTATAAATGGTTTGACACTGTACAAATGGAATATGAAGAACTGCAAAAGTGGCATGGTCAACTCATTGTTTTCATGTATGTCATTTTTTCTTTATGGACTGTTATCTTTGTACTTTATGCGCAGGAAGTGGAGAGTAATTTACACTATATTGCTATTTTCACACAATTGGGTGCATCGGTAGTAGCCTCAGCACTTTTGGTATCTGAGCGAAAGATATTTGTACCTATATTACTGATCTTAATGGTACCGCTAATCGTATATTTTGGATTGATCGGAACATGGTATGGTTATGTATTATCATTCTTTTCCACTATTTTTTTAGGAGTATTGATCTACTCTTCCTACAATACTCATAGGCTTATTGAAAAAAACTATTATCATGCACAACATGATGCTTTAACAGGTTTGCATAACAGACGATATTATACTGACTATATGGATGCCATGCTTGAAAGAATCTCATTTACCCGTAAAAAAGCTTATATACTTTTGATAGACCTGGATTATTTCAAAACAATCAATGATTCTTTAGGACATGATGTGGGAGATGATGTTTTGAAAGAAGTAGCTAGACGTATTAGTATTTATTGTAAATACTCGCGTTTGGTTGCAAGACTTGGTGGAGATGAATTTATTGTTGTTACTAAAGAGCTTGTTACAGAAGAATCATATATCGAACAGATACAAGAATTTGCTGAAAATTTAATTCTTGAACTTAAAAAACCCTATATTATCAACAATCATCATTTATATTTGAGTGCCAGTATAGGTATTAGCACTGTGGCAAATACACTTTCAAATCCAAATAAATTTTTAAAAGAAGCAGATCTTGCAATGTATGAAGCAAAAACACAGGGAAGAGACGGTGTTATTGTGTTTAATAAGGATATTGAAGAACAGGTGGCAAGACATATACAGATAGAACAAAAATTGTATAAAGCATTGAATGAAAATGCCATAGATGTATACTATCAGCCGCAGTTCAATACAGATGATAAACTGATCGGTGCTGAAGCTTTGGTACGATGGACCGATAAAGACTTGGGTATCGTACATCCAAATGAATTTATCCCTATTGCTGAAAACACCGGACTGATACTGGAGTTAGGTAGTTATGTGCTTCATCACACATTTAAAGTGTTAGATGATTGGAATAAAGGGGGGATTGTATTAGAGAACTTTTCAATCAATATCAGTATGCGACAGATCATGTATGAACCTTTTTTAGAAGATGTGCAAAGATTGATGGAGAAGTATGCTTTTAATGATAGTAACCTTCAAAATATCTATTTTGAGATGACAGAGCATGTATTTTCAGAAGATATGAAAAAAACGATCAATACAATGCATAGACTAAAAGCAATGGGAATATCATTTTCGATCGATGACTTTGGAACAGGATACTCTTCTTTAAGTTATTTAAGAGAATTGCCTATTGATGAATTGAAGATCGATAAGGTATTTATAAAACATTTAGACAAGAGTAAAAATGATCAACACATGATCTCTACTATCATATCTATAGCAAAGAATTTTGATCTGACTGTTGTGGCAGAAGGTGTTGAAACAAAAGCACAATTAGATTTCTTACAAGAACAGACTTGTGACAGATTTCAAGGGTTTTATTTTGATGAAGCATTAGATCAAAATGCATTTGAAGAAAAATATATTTTTACTTAATACTTTATTTCACATGTTCTGCGACGAGATGTATGGCAACACCATAGGTCGTGGCATTGTTATAGCGTCTTAGCACTGCAAAGTTACTGCTTCCCAAATAAATATCATCATGTGTATTGTTTCTAGTTTTAAGTAGGTAAGCTGAAGATTCTGGAAATGGCTGTGTTGGCTTGATACCGTATTTTTTTATGGTTTTGAGTGAGCGCTTCTTCTTACGTGAAGGTTTGAGTGCTTTGGTGTAACGTCCACCTTTCCAATTCGTAGTTACCGCTGCGGGCACACCTTTTTTCCATTTATTTTTATACATGAATTTTGCGATAGAACCGATACAATCTTCTTTGTCCCAAGGATCAGTAATGCCATCGTTATTA
Organism: Sulfurovum sp.; assembly: GCA_965657515.1. Taxonomy (GTDB): domain Bacteria; phylum Campylobacterota; class Campylobacteria; order Campylobacterales; family Sulfurovaceae; genus Sulfurovum. The sequence goes on along the minus strand of CBFHPE010000001.1, from coordinate 36,383 downwards.
AAATCTGAACGGTGTTTGCGGGCAACAGAAGGAACCTGTTGTACACAACCTATGGCCCCTGCGAAAGATCCTTCAAGTGTACGGATATTGTAACGCTTTTCATTGCAGAGTAAAAAAAGATGTTCCAACTCAGCTTTAAAGAACTTTTTCATCCTGTTTGGATGAAATGAAAGTGTTGCTAAGGCATCCAAAACGTTGTAATCTCCTGTATACTCTCCAAATTTACTCTCTACACCCATAAATCCAACGATATAGTTCATATCTACATTGTATTGTTTACTGGCACGTAAGAGAGTAGCGTAGTATTCTTTTTTAAATTTTACTGCTTTTTGCAGGCTGACATCATCTAGAACATGGGCTTTATAACGTTCCCAAGAGCCATTTGTTGATCCTACCTTATATTTGCCCGTGTACCTCGCTAAAGTATCTCTGTCAAGTTTTGCATGTCTGAGTGTGTCAGTAACATATTTTCTGTCAAAATGATGTTTTTTGACCATCATATTGATAAATTTTTTTACCTCTTGTTTTGCTAAAAAATCGTAAGCTATAGGAGGTCTGTCATCATTGGCGATAAGAAGAAATGGTATAAAAGCTATGAACAATGATTTTAAAAGTTTCATATTATGCCTTTCTTTCTAAAACCAACAAAGCGTCACGGTAAATAGGTTCATCTATAAAGCCAAATTTATCATCCATAAATCCATTTATATCTTGTGTAGCGTTTTGCTCAAATACATCTTTGATGTGTTTGGCTCTGGTTAGGGAATCCTGACTTAATGCAAAAATCTCATTTGCTATTTTTACCTGTTTAGGACCCATACATGCTTTACTCTCAAATCCCATCATTTTTTCATGCTCACACCACGCTTTAAAAGTCTCTGTATCGTTATACTCTTGGAACATAAAAGAGACAGGGTGTATTCCGGCAGTTTTTGTATCAACTAAAAATTTGGAGAGTATGTAGTCTATAGTAGGGTTATTTAGTATCACAAGAGACTGTGGTAAGCCAAGTGATGTAAGGAGGTCTAAGATGCCGAGGTTTGCTGTGGTAAGACGTTCATCTATTCTTAATGTACTTAAGCTCTCAAAAGCTTCTTTTGTTTCCAAAGAGATGTGCAGTTCTTTATCAGGAGAGAGTAGGGTAAGGGCTTGGGCTATTTCTGTTTGGTTCTTTACTTTAGCCACACGTATGGCATCAAAAGAAAAATCATTTAAGAATTTTATCTCTTCTGCGCCACCTTCATTCAGTGGATTGGTACGTATGATGATAAAGCTGTTTGAATGTTCCATATGTGAAAGAAAAAGTGCGATGTTGTGTAATGCCTCTTTCTTACGTGAAGGTGCAATGGCATCTTCAAGGTTAAGCGTGATCATATCTGCATCACTCTCATCTATACGGTTGAGGTGTTTGAGGTTCAGTGGATTCAGCATCATATTTGAACGACGAGCATGAGATAAAGAAGGTGATTTTCTTTGCTTCCCAAAGTGTGTAGACAGGGTATCAAGGCTATTAAATATCATAGAGTATAATAACAGAATATTTTTTAAGGATATCTATTGAGATCTATCATTTTACTGTTACTTTTTATATCGACACTTTTTGCAAGATATGAAGCAAAACCATCGCAAACGTGTGAAGCATATAACAACATGAAACACACTAAAAATACCCATCATGTCATACTAGATACCTCTAAAACATATACAGTGCTTAAACATCATAAAGGACAAAATCTTATCCTGGTAAAAGGGGAACAACCGGCACAACGTTGGGTGGATGATGAATGTTTTTCAAAAACATCACTAAAAGAGAAGCAAATATTAGAAAATGATAGTGTTGATGCTTATATACAACGTGAAACTCCTTCAAATAAAGAGTATGTAAGTAAAAAACAAAATATTCTTGTACTCTCATGGCATAATGCTTTTTGTGAGACACACAGATATAAAAAAGAGTGTAGAAGAAAGGTATTTTCATTTGGTAAAGGTGTGTATAAAGAGAAACATTTTGTTTTACACGGTTTATGGCCACAGCCTAAAGGTAAGCAGTATTGTGGTGTAAGTGCTTATGAAAAAAATTTAGATAAACACAAACAGTGGCATAAACTCCCATCTCTGGAATTAACACCTGAACTAACTAAAAGGTTAGAGAAAGTGATGCCGGGATATTCTTCAAATTTACATAAACATGAATGGATAAAACATGGTACATGTTACAGTAGAGATCCTAATAGATATTATGAAGATAGTGTGAGTTTAGTAGAACAGTTTAATGCCTCTCAAATAGGAGATTATTTCCAAAAAAACATGGGGAAGTATATTTCTCTTCAGCAACTTCGAACACTCATCAACAGAAGTTTTGGGAAAGGGACAGGAAAACGTGTAGAAATGAAATGTAAAAAAGGTCTCTTAACAGAATTATGGTTGCATTTGGGGAGTGACAGTAAGGAATTAGGTACATTGTTGAAACGAGGTAAATCAACACGAAGTCAATGTTATAGCGGACGCATAGATAAGGCAGGATTCTAATGGACAAAACAGATGTGCTTGAAGCACTGAAACACTCAAATGTATTTCTCACAGGAGGTGCAGGGGTAGGAAAAAGTTACATTACCAATGAAGTGATCTCTGATTACCGTAAAAGAGGTAAACAGGTGGTATCTTTAGGTTCTACGGGTGTTTCTGCCGTGAACATCGGCGGGTTTACTGTACACAGTTTTTTCGTATTTGGTATTTCATCTAACTTTGATGAGTTAAACCAGAGTGATAAACGGGCTAAAAAAAGACTTTCAGACTTAAAAAAAGTGTTAAAAGCCACAGATCTCATTATCATAGATGAGATCTCTATGGTGAGTACGGACCTTCTTGATATGATCGCCTATAGACTTAACAACTATGGGTACCTCGGAAAAGTGATGTTCGTAGGTGACTTTTTTCAGTTGCCGCCGGTCCAAAAACAACATAACAGAAATGATGTTTTTGGAGAGAAACTCTATGCATTTGAATCTATGGCCTGGGAGCGCTTTGAACTTATGGTCATTGAACTCACGGAGATGAAGCGTACCACAGATGGAGAGTTTACACATATACTCTCTAAAGTACGTAAAGGTATCTGTGATGAAGAAGTTATCATGTATATGACAAAACTTTGGAATAACGAGAGCATGGGAGAAGACCCTACCTATTTGTATGGACGTAATTTGGAAGTAGAGCAGACCAACAGGGCTAAGATCAATGAACTTGATACAGAAGAGACCATTCTTTTTGCCAACATAGATATGTTTGGTAAAGTACACGAGAAGAAGTTGGCAGGGTGGAAAGCTATGCTTCCCATCTCTGAATTACTCACACTGAAAGAGGGTGTGCCTGTACTTTTTACTGTGAACAAATGGGGTAAATTCGTCAATGGTGAGAGAGGGATACTTAGAAAGATAGAAGAGGACCATCTCATTGTAGAAAAAGAAGATGAATATGTACGTGTGGAACGTCATGAATTTGATTTAGTAGATATGCTGGTACAGGATGACGGTACCATAGAGACGATCTCTTTGGCAACACTCTCACAATTCCCACTAAAACTTGCTTATGCTGTGACCATTCATAAGTCGCAAGGGATGAGTATTGATAACCTGGTTTGTAATGTAGACAACATTTTTGCCCCAAGTCAGTTTTATGTTGCGATCTCTAGAGCTGTTAACCCTAAACATTTAAAGATTGATTTTAATAAAGGTGACTTGACACGATATTTACATCGTGTCATAAATGTGGATCGTAGAGTGGTTGAGTATTATCAAAGATTGAATGTTACATAAAAGAAAATAAATGCAACCTATTATTAGATTTAGTAATAATATTTAATATATTTGTGTTAAACTAAAAACTAATTACTTGTAGGAGAAGGGAATGTACAAGAGGGGATTATTGCTATTATGTTGTATCGCTGTTAGTGTTGTATTTGCGCAAGAAAAAGCTGTTGATCCTTTCGCAGCAAATAATGGAAATATACCACCAAATGCTGAGTATAATGGAGCACTTTTTCAGTTCAATTATGATTATCCAAAAACATACACTCCCCCTAAAAATATGTTGTGGCAGAAAGTACTTGGTGGTAAGCCAATTACAAAAGAGAATGCACATACCTACATGATGGCATTAAAAAAACATGTCAAACCAACACTAGATAAGTTTTTGTCTGATCCTGAAGGATGGAACAAGAGTGATCAAACAGGCTGGTATAGTATGTTATGGGCTGGACAAAGCATTGAAAAGGTCGGTTGGGAAGGACGAGAATCCATTTATGGAACATTTACAGGTCAGATACAAAGCAAAGATGTCTATGCTGCTTCAGGACTAACAAAAGATGTTCGTAACTATGCAGCGATTTTATATGATGAAAGAGCAGCGTATACACTACAGCAAGTTTGGAAAGATTGTAATCAAACGACACAAGAGTGTGTTCCTAGTGTGGACAATAATGAGACACAGTTTAAAGAGGGTGCCATTGTAATCAAGTCATCAGGAATTACAGCGACACCAGAAGAGTGGCCTGTACTTGAAGGTGCACCCATATGGAAAGTCTATCGAAGAGATTATAATTTGAGCGGTACGATGCCTGATACTCCTCTTAAAGTGAGAGACACAAGAGTCGTTTTTATAGATATCATCGTAAAAGATTCTATAGCTGCACCTCAAACAGGTTGGGTATTTTCAACATTTGTTTATGACAAGAACGCCACAGGTGATATTTGGGATAAAATGGTTCCATTAGGTGCAATGTGGGGTAATGACCCTGATGTTATGTCTCCACAAGACCCTAATGCCATGAACCCAAATTTAAAAGAGACCTATATTAATTCAAATGCTCCTGATTGGACAAAGGTGACATTGGGATATGGCGGTCGTTTATCTGGACCATTTGATATTTCTGTAAAATACAATGTAGAAGTAAATGGGAAAAAGTGGCCAAAACTCAGAAGTTCATCTTGTATGAGTTGTCATGGTACATCCAGTTATACATCAGGTGCTACGCATATGTCAACATTTTTATATCCGGCTAAAGAGTATAAGAGACAACCATGGGTAATGTATGCACCAGGTTCAAAAGAGTGGAATGAATGGTTCCAGAACAGACCAGGGTATATAGCTCAAAAAAAGGGTACTATAGGGCTTGATTACAGTACACTATTTGAAGCGGTGCTTATGAACTATACCGCTGCAACTATGAAAGAGACCAAAGAGTCAAATGCTATGTTCTTAAGATGGAAAGAACATAGAGATATGTATAAGCATTAGGTAGTAGAGTATGACAAGTATTAAGTACCATTCATTAAGTGATTATGTTAAGAACAAACCTTTTGATGTAGACACTTTTTTGAGCATTGCTATAGAGATAAGTAAGAATGTTCATACACTTCATAAACAAAATGTACTTTTCAATAACCTGACCCCTTCAAATATTTTTATCAATACACACCATCAAGTAAAGATCACTAAAGTAACGTCATTAGATGATGCAGATGTAACCATAGATTATATGTCTCCAGAACAGGTTTTGAGAGATTCAACGTATATTAACCAGTCTTCAGACATTTATGTTCTAGGGATTATTTTTTATGAACTTGTGGTAGGTGAATTACCCTATAAATACAATGATATCCTTGCGTTCACACATGCAGTTTTAACACAGAAAATACCTTTTATATCAGACAAAAACAAAAATATACCGCATATGCTATCTTTGATCATAGAAAAAATGGTTGCGATCAATCAATTTGAACGTTATAAAGACCTTATGTCAGTCATTATAGATCTCACTAAACTACAGCACGCCTTGAATAAAAATGAAGTACCTAACTTCAAGCTAGATATATTTTATAATGTACAGGAGCTTCATACAAGTAAAGTAATATATGGTCGGGATGAAGAAGAGCAAAAGTTACAATATCATATTGATTCAAAGACAAATAAAGAAAACAGGATCATATTGGTCCATGGCAAGTCAGGTATGGGAAAATCATCACTTATTAATAAAGTGATAAATAAAAATAAAAATAATTTTTCTCATATCTGTAAGTTCAAACTTGATTCAGGTGAACAGAGTACACCTTATCAGATACTATATACAGCACTTAGTACTATGGTACGAGAACTGGTCGCACAAGATGAAGAGACCTTAGAAAAATATAGAAATAAATTGCAAAATATCTTGGGTACACATGCATATGTTTTAACAGAAGTAATCCCTGAACTTGAAATTGTTTTAGGTGAACACACTACTACTATTGAGGAAGTTCAGAATATCGATTCAAAAGCTAGTTTGGATAATCTTCTGGTACGATTTATGGGAGCCTTCCATGATGAAGAATTACCTTTATGTATCTACATAGATGATATTCAGTGGGCAGATACAGTTACTTTACAATGGATCAAGAATGTGATACTCAACTTAGAAAACATCATACTTTTTATGGCCTATAGGAATGATGAAGTAGAAATTTCTAGTAACCATCTTATCAGTTCTATGTTACATGAGTTGGCATCTTTTGATCTAAAGGTCCACGAAATGACGATCTTGCCGCTCTCAGAAGGTGATATTGAGACATTGATCAAAGATAATATACATTTAAATACATCCGCAGAAGTGGCACATGTTATTTTTGCTAGAACAAAAGGTAACCCGTTTTTTGTAAAAGAATATTTGAAGCAATTGCATAAAGATGATGCTATATGGTTTGATATGGAAGAGTTGGAATGGAAATGTGACCTTAGGAAGATCAATTCCTTGCCAATTTCAGACAATGTCTTTGATGTATTGTCAGATAATATAGACTCACTTCTACCAAATGTACGGAACCTGTTATGTATAGCATCATGTATGGGAAATTCTTTTTCCCATGCGTTATTGGAAAAGGTATTCAATGATACTGAGATATTTGATGAGACAATGGCTTTGGCATTATCCTCAGGTTGGATAGTTGCGGATAACACACATATAATTGAAGATAAAAGTTATAGATTCTTACATGATAAAATGCAACAAGCAATACATTCATTTTTATTGGGAAAGGTACTCCATAAAGTCCATTATAAAATAGGGTGTCATCTTGAGCAAAGTAGAGAAGCTTTGGATCATCAACATTTACTTGAATGTGTTAATCATTTAAATATAGGTGCATTGTATGTAAGAGATAAAAAGTTTCTTGGTAAACTCAATTTAGAAGCTTCAATCTATGCAAAAAAAAGTGGTGATTTTGAAAGTGCTTTAAAATATATTAAAAAATCCATGGAACTTGGTTTTACAAATGGCTCGGTGGAAAATACGGTGTTGATGTTAAAGCAGAGGGGTGAATGTGAACATCTATGCAACTACAGTAATGAGGCTATTTATTTTTATGAAAAAGCACTTGAATCCGCAGAAACACTATTAGAAAAAGGCGAAATATATGAATTACTCATTAAACTTTATTCCGATATCTCCCAATTCAAGAAGGCTTATGAAGTAGGACGTATTGCAGCCCAAAGTGTTGGTATTACGATACCAAAAACATTTGTTCCTCCTCTATTTATTGCAGATTTTCTACGTTTAAAGTTGAAGTTACGTAGTTATACAACAGAGGATCTTATTGCCCTTCCAGAATCAGATGATGAAACCTTCATCATGACAATGAAGATATTGGCAAATACCTTACAAGCTGCCTATCAAGTTAAACCAGAACTTTCTGTAGCAAATGCAGTGATCATCGTAAAGCTATGTTTAGAAAACGGATTAACCAAAGAATCTGTGATCGCTTTTATGGTGTTTGGTGTGATTTTCCAAGGGGGAATTTTAGGCAACCATACATTAGGATATGCGTACAGTCAGTTTTCAACTGATATGCTAAAAAGATTTGATAATACAACGCAACATGCAGAGGTACAGTTTGTTTGCGGCTATTTTGCAACTTCATGGAAACAGCCAGCTTTAGAGACGGAAGAGATATGGCACACAGCTTATAAGAATGGTTTGGAAATTGGGGATTGGTTTCATACAGGCTGTGCTGCAGCGGCTATTGTCCAAAGTATGTTTATGAGAGGTGTGGCTTTTGAAGAAGTTTTTGCACAGATTAAATATTTTGAAAAAATCATACTTAATATAGGGGCTAAAGAGCAGCATGGTGCACTTTTAAGTGTGAAACAAACGCTACTGAACCTGTCAGGACAAACGAAAACACTTCATTCTTATGACAGTGAGGGGTTTGATGAATCATCTTATGTTAAAAGTCTCGATCAGTATGAATCAGAACACTTTGCCCATTTCTATTTTGTTAATAAAATGATAGCCCTATATCTACAACAATCGTATGAAGATGCACATCAGATAAGTATAGAGGGAAAAAAATTCTCTAACTCATCTAAAGGTATGTTACACCATACAGAGTATTTATTTTATGATGCTTTGATCTTAGCAAAGTTGATCTCAGTGAAAAACATTTCAACACAAAAAAGATATAAAAATAGAATAAAAAAAGTAAAGAAGAAATTTTTAAAATGGGCAGATGGATGTGCTGAAAATTTTTTAGTCAGGGCATATATTTTACAAGCGGAAATATATCGTATAGACAATAATCATAAAGAGGCTTTTCTGTATTATGATAAGGCAATTGATCTTGCTAATATTTATGGACAGAAACATTTAGTGGCTATTGCTAATAGACTTTCTGCAGAACTCTATGAAACATTAGGTCAGAAAAGAGCTGCAAAGATATATAAAGATGAATCACTAAGGAACTTCAATAAATGGGGTATCGATCAAATAGATCATGCAGGTAGTGAAGATAACTTGAATTTTGATGTTAAAACATTAATAAAAGCTTCAGAAGTCATTTCTCAAGAATATGAATTTTCAAGTCTTCTTAAGACCTTGATAGAGATCATTATGGAAAATGCGGGAGCACAGCATGGCTTTTTACTCTTGGAAAAAGATGGTGGTATGGTAGTTCAAGCTTCTGCAAATAAAGATCTGTCTGTTATAGATGTCATGCAGGATGCCCCTTATACGGAGATAGATACGATCGCACACCCTATTATAAATTATGTGTTACGTACAAAAGAATCTATTGTGATCGATGATATGACAGAAAATAATATTTTTGATACATCTTATGTGTCATCCAGGTTGATAAAGTCTGTGTTTTGTGCACCGTTGATCTTACAGGGTGAACTTAGAGGGATCATTTATTTGGAAAATAATCTTTTGCCTTCAGTGTTTACCGAAGATAAGGTAAAGTTTTTACAGCATTTAAGTGGGCAGATCGTTATTTCTATTGAAAATACTATGGTATATAGTAGACTTGAAGAGAAGATCAAACAACGCACGAAAGATTTGGAAGCAAGTAAAGAGGAATTAAAACTTTTGGCTTCTATAGATCCAATGACAAAACTTTATAATAGACGATATTTTTCTGAAATATCTGAAGATATATTTAATGTCAGTAAAAGGACAAATAATGATCTCTCTTTAGTGATGTTTGATATTGATGATTTTAAAAGTGTGAATGATACCTATGGTCATCATATTGGTGATAAAGTGATCATAGGTATTGCAAATATCTTGCTAGAACAGACAAGAAAAAGTGATATAGTCTGTCGCTTTGGAGGAGAAGAGTATATTATACTTCTTCCTGATACAGATTTAGAAAGTAGCATGAAGATAGCAAAAAATATACGAGAACTGGTTGAGAGGATGGTAATAACATATGATCAGGATAAGCAATTACAGGTAACTATTAGTGTGGGTGTTTCCATGGTAGAACTGGCAAGTGATAATGATATAGAAGTTGCTATCAACAAAGCAGATAATGCTCTGTATGAAGCAAAAAGGTCAGGAAAGAATAAAGTATGTAGTTATTCAGAAGATTATGGAGAAAATTATATGATCTAAGAGGGTTACTTTGAAATATATTTTGCTAAAAATGCATTAAACTGATTGGCAAAAGCATGGGTATCTTTTTGTCCAAAAGGTTTTGGACCGCCCGTCATTTCTCCACTTTCCCTGATACTCTCCATGAGATTTCGCATGGCCAGATATTGTTTGATATTATCAACAGAGTAGAGTTCCCCTCTATGGTCAATGGCATGTGCATTTTTAGCTATGATACGGTCAGCTAGCGGTATGTCAGCAGTGATGACAAGGTCATCTTCTTTACAAAGTTCAACGATGAGATGATCTGCCTCGTCAGCACCTTGCTCTACGATGATGTACTCTACATATTTTGACTTTCCTATAGTTATTTTTTTGTTGGCGATGACCTTGGTGTGGAGAGCTAAACGTTCAACGGCACGTAGTACTATGGGTTTGAGTAGGTTGGGAAAAGCGTCTCCGTCTATAAAGAGGGTCATTACTTGACAAACTCTTTTACACGTCCTACTTCTCCGGAACTAAGACGTACTTTGATACCGTGTGGATGGGTAGGTGAATTAGTGAGTATCTTTTGTACTTTTCCGTATGTGATGTAGCCTGACCCTTGGTCCTCTTTTAGTACGATTCCTACATTCATACCATACTTAATGTCTGATCTTTTTTGCCCTTCAGCCATGGTTATGCCTTAGGTGTATAGTTAAGCACTTTTTTAACGGTCTCTACAGAACAGAAAAAGAGGGCATCAAAGACTGGGTTTAGTTTTGTTTTATTCTCATCTATGATATTAAAGGCTTGAAAGAAAAAACCTGATCCGTCTTGCGGGTCTGCAGGTCTGACGTGAAAGACTATGGGTTTAAGTGTTCGCACAACATTGAGCACTTTTTTATAGCTTTTTTCATCTTTATTTGGGAGGAGGTTATCTTGTTTACTTTCATTCTGTCGTGCTTTTAGGAGAAGTTGGAGCTTATCATTAAAGATCACTTTATTCCACGTGATACTGCCTAGTTCTATCTCAAATCTAGTCTCTCCAGAGGTGAGGGGATGAGGTTTGGTCTCACGTATAGCTTCTAACAATTGAAGAAAAAAGTTTTTCCCTCCAAAGTTATTTGCACAGGTTAAAAGTTTTTCATGATGAAGTTTTTTTTCTTCATCTGTTAAGTTATTGAAGTCGCACATATGGTTTTCTTTATATTGATTTGTGCAATTATACCCGAATTTATGGGTATAATCTCTCTATGTTAAATGATAATCGTATAGCCCGTATAGATAAGCTCTTAGGCGGAAAACAACCCACCCTTCAAGTGATGCTTGATAATGTACATAGCTCTCAAAATCTCTCAGCCATCATACGCTCTGCTGATGCAGTAGGTGTTCTTGACATATACTACTCTACCAAAGAGAATGAAAGTCTGCGGATACATAAGACCATCACACAAGGTGCACATAGATGGACACATCGTTATCGTGTGAATGAAAGAGATAAAGTAAAATTTTTAAAAATGAAAAAAGAAGAAGGTTTTCAAATAGTGGTGACGCATTTAGAAGAGCGTGCGGTCTCTTTTAGAGATGTAGACTATACGAAGCCTACACTTTTGGTTATGGGTAATGAAAAAGAGGGTGTAAGTCAAGAAGTCATAGCTGAAGCTACGGATGTCATTATTATACCTATGCAAGGTATGGTACAAAGTCTAAATGTCTCAGTAGCCACAGCACTCATACTCTATGAGGCAGAAAGACAGTTGGAAAATGCAGGTATGTATGCTACCCCTCAAATAAGTTTTGAAAAACGAGAAGAGATAAAGACCGCTTGGGTCTATAGAGATACTATAGCGCGCAGAAGTAAAGGGCAGATAGCTTTAGAATTTAGAGAAGAGTTGATCGATTTTGATGAATGACCTTGTCCCAAAAAAGGGGACAAAGTTTATTGGAGTTTACCGTTTCCGTAATGTTCGAAAAGGTAATCAGTTGTCTCTTGTATCGCTTTTTCATCCATAGGTGCTTTAAAGTGTACGACCATTTTCACTACTTTTCCATGCCAAAACTTTTTAGACTGTCTTCCTTGGTTAGTGATATAGCCAAAAGAGTGACACATTAGACAATGTGTCTGGATTGCATCAAAGCCTTTTCCCATTTTGATAGGAAAAGCAACATAAGGTACTTCAACATTCTCTTTAGTTTGTGCAAAAAGGGTTGTGCTTAAAAGTGCTGTAATTAAAATAAGTTTCTTCATTATATTACCTCCACAGTAACTTCATCGATACCATTGTATTTGTATCCGCCGTGATTCCACTTGATATCTTTTGCAAAAGGTTGTTCTTCACCGATCTTACTGATAGCTTTGGTCATGATGGTCACTTTACCAAATGTCATAGGTTTGTAGGCAAATCTAAATGCTCTATAGGCATAACGTCCCAGTTTACCATCATCGAGTAGGGCCTTGTCCCATGTTTTTCCACCATCAGTTGAAACCATGACATCTTGTATTCCATGGCCATCATCCCATGCTACACCACGTACTACAACATGTGACTTATGAGAGATAATAGACTCTTTGGTAGGGTAACCTATCACTGATTTGACATTCATCTTTTTAATAGGTTTTGTTGAAGGATATCTTTTCTCAGGGGTCTCAGACTCTGTTTCATTGTCAGGTACACGATAAGCAACATCCATAAAAAAGAGTTTTTTGTATTCGTTAGTTACTGTGATGTTTGAAAGCATCTTTACCCATGAGTCAGAGTAGTATCCGGGAAGTACAAGTCTAAGAGGATATCCGTTGAGGTATGGAAGATCTTCACCGTTCATCTCATATGCAAGGATTACATTGTCGTCAAGCTCTGTTAGTTCAAGCTCTCGTATGAATTCAGGCGTTTCATAGTATGCAGCTTTCTCAGAGCCGTTAAAGCCTATCCATCGCGCATCTTTATGTAAACCTGCCTGATCAAGGATATCTCCTAGACGTACTCCTTTCCACGTAGCACAACCCATTGCACCAGAACCCCACTGGATCCCGCCCGCTATTGGCTTAAATGCAGAACGGCTGTTACCACCACATTGAAGTACAGCTGTTACTTCTACCTGCTCAAATTTTGTTTTTAGATCATTGAGAGAAATATGAAGTTCTTTTTTGACAAGTCCATTGATGTGGATAGTATAGGTATCTGGATCAATGTGTGTTGGGATATCCGGCATATGCCAACGTACAAAAAATTGGTCATTAGGTGTAAGAGCCGAAGTAAATACATCTCTAGGTGTTTCCAACAAAGGTGGTCTGTCAGAATACATAATGAGTGGTCTTTTCTCTGGGAAAGCCACAGGAGAAACCTTACGGTTATCAATAGGTTGTTGTGTTATAGCAGCTTCTGCTGAGTTCGTACCAACTGCTGCTGCACCCGCAACAACGGCTGCTTTTTTAAAGAAGTCTCTTCTTTCCATAAATTGCCTTTAAGAGTATAATCAATATATTTTATTATCTTTTCTAATGTTAATTATAAGATATGACATTATTCTTAAATAGCTCTTAGTTGATGCTGAAAAGTATGTTTAAAGAGAGTATAAGTGTTCAAAAATATTGATTAACATGTATGTAATCAATATTTTTTATTGATGAAAGAGAAATCATTTATCATTGTTCTTTACTCTGGCGTATTATATGACCTGTCCCCTGCATCACCTAGCCCTGGGATAATAAACATGTTTTCATTAAGCTTTTCATCTATTTGAGCAATGTATGTATCTATATCAGGGTGTTTTTGTTCAAGAACAGCTATACCCTCAGGGGATCCTATAATGTTAAGTGAGATGATCTTTTTGGGTGACTTGGTCTCAACCACAGAGATGGCATCACACAGTGAGCCTCCTGTAGCAACCATAGGATCAACAATTATGACAATTTTATTACTACAGTCAGGTACACGGTCATAGTATAGTATGCTTTGATGAGTTTTTTCATCACGTTTCATAGCTAAAAAACCTGAAGATGCTTCAGGGAAGAGCTCTGTAGCAGACTCTATCATAGGGAGTCCTGCACGTAGGATAGTAACAAAAAGAAGTTCTTCTTCTGGTATAAATTTAAAGGATTGTTCTCCTTGCCATGTTGTGATCGTTTTATCTTCAAGTGTTTCTGTTTTTAGTGCCTCATAAGCCAGCAGTCGTGTAAGCTCCTGAATAATATGTCGAAAACGTAATGCATCGGTCTTTGTTTCTCTTAAATGGTTTACTAAGGTTTTTACAATAGGATTAGACAGTTCATGGATCATAATATACCTTTTACTTTAAATATTTTAATTATACCAAAACTCAATATTCTACGAAGGATTTTTCAGGATATTAGAATACTGATGCAATCTGAAATCCAAGCAGAGTGATGTTGAGAATAATGGCTATAACAGGGATAGCCATAGGATAAGTCCGTATACCTTGAGGATTTGGTTCTTTGATCTTGATACGTATCAGTGAAATGTTCACAAGGGTAAATATGATGAAAATTAAAAAGCTGGTGGATTGAGCCAATACAAGAATAGGGAATAGAGTAGCCAAGATAAATACAATTATTCCAGCAAGGATAGTGGCATTAATGGGTGTTCTGGTTTTTTGGTGAATGCTTCCAAGAAATTTTGGTAGCCAACCCTGAGTACTCATACCATAGAAGATTCTTGAGGCCATTATAATTTGAATAAGTACCCCATTAATAACTGCCAATAAAGCAATACTGCTTAATATAGTTGCTTTAGAATGTGTAGCTGTTTCATAGACCTTTGCCAATGGTGCATTTGAGTGAGCCAGATCATTAACAGAGACAACAGATATAGAGACTATAGCAATAACAATATAAAAAAATGTAGCGATGACAAGTGTTGTAATGATAGCTTTTGGCATTGTATTGGAAGGGTCTTTAACTTCTTCTGCGATATTTACCATATCTTCAAAACCGATAAAAGCATAAAAAGCTAAAAATGCACCAAGAATAATAACATTGATCAGAGATATATTCATTGGGGGTATAAAAGATTTAAAAGTTTGTATGTCCCAAGAAACATGATCGAAACCTACATAAATGATCATCATAAGACCAAAGGTCTCGATCAATGTCAGTATGGCAGTGATTATAATAGATTGTGAAATACCCCATATGGCAATTAAACTTATAAGTATTACAGCAATCATAGTTGTAATGATCTCAGGACTCTGAATGAAAGTGCTTAGATAGCCATGAAGACCATCTATAATCGTAGCAGATGAGAGCAAACCTGTAAGGGCAATGCTGAGACCTACAAAAGTAGAGAATAGAGGGTTGTCAAATCCTGCATTAATATAAAGCGCTTCTCCTGCACTCATAGGATATCTTGCACTTAGTTCAGCATAGGTTAAAGCAGTGAAAGTGACAACAACACAAGCAAAAAGGAATGAAAGAGGAATATATATACCAGCAATACCTGCCATCTCTCCTATAAGTACATAGATTCCTGCACCAAAGATATTACCTAGTCCGTAAAAAATGAGCATAGGTAACGTAACATTACGTTTTAATTTAGGCTTATGCTCAGTATTCATTTTTCCTCTTTAGTGTTATTTGCTTATAACAGTATATTACAAACTAAATTTATATACAGAATAGACTTATCCATGTTGACCTTTGTATATTTTATAGCTAGAATTAGAATATAGAGAGTGTATAAAGGTTAGTGATGACAACAAAAAAGACAAAAGATACGCCTAAAATAAAGAAAGCTAAAATTGGTTTTGATGATATTGTAGGACATAAGCAGATCAAGGAACGCCTAAAAGGTATTATTAAAATCATAAATAATCCTGAAATGCTTGAACGTTTTGATACACCTGTCCCTAAAGGCTTACTTATTTATGGTCCTGTAAGTGTAGGAAAGAGTATGTTGGCAAAAGCTTTTGTCAAAGAAGCAGAGCTTTCTTATTTGGAAATATCTGGTTCTAATCTTTTTGAACTTTCTTATATCAAAGATGTCTATAAGATTGCTTCAAAAAATGCACCCTGTGTAGTGATCCTGGAAGATATCGATATTAAAGGAATTATGCAAGGTGCTATCACTAATGTGTCATTTTCAGATATTGCCAAAGTCTTGGAGTCAACAAGCGAAATGGTATTTACTGTTGCTACAGCTGAAAACATTGAGGATGTAGACCCTGTACTCACTTCATCTCAAAAGCTTGATTATCTCTTAGAAGTATTAGAACTAGATAAAGATGCAAGGCGTTTTTTTATAGAGAAGATCATGCAGAAGCCTCATGATCCGACAATAGATGTAGAACGCATTGTACGTTATATTACAGGAATGAGTGCATTGGATCTTGAGAGGCTTGGCAGAATGGCTGCATTAAGTGTCGTGGAACAAGAGAAGGAGTTTATTACTGAAGAGATACTTATTGAACAGATCAACATCATCAAATATGGACATAAAATAGAAAAGAAAATGGTTGAAAATCTTGAAGAAGAACGCAAGATGACAGCTTTTCATGAAGCTGCACATGCTGTGCTATCTGTATTACTTTTACCTCATATTAAGATCGAACAGGTGACTATAGCACCACGAAGTAAAATGCTTGGTTTTGTTTCTTATAATGATGAAGATCAGTTGTCTAACATAAGTAAAAAAGATTTGTTCTATGATGTGTGTGTATTGCTTTCAGGTCGTGTATCCAGAGTCAAGAAAATGGGTAATGCTTATATGGACAGTGGGGCATCTAATGATCTTTCTCAAGCTTCATTGCAAGTTTATGCTGCCATCACAACCCTTGGGATGGATAAAGAACTGGGATATATTAATCTCAATATGATCAATACCTTAGATAATTATTTTATGGAACAGCAAATAGAAAAAAGATTTTTACATTGGATGGATGTTGCAAAACAGCATACGGAAAAATTGGTTGAGGAACATTGGGATAAGATAGAAACTTTGGCATTAAAGCTGATAGAACAAGAAATAGTTGAAAGTGCTGAACTTATCACTATCGTTGGTGAAAAAAAGATCTCAAGTGTGATGCCAGAAAGCCTATAGCCTAGGATATCCAAAAGAATTGTTTACATGGTGTTTGAATCTTAAATGATTTTATGTACAATAAAATATGGATGTACATAATTTTTTTCTAATACTTTTTTTAATTTTGGTATCTGCCAGAATCCTGGGAGAGGTATTTGCCCGTATGGGTATTCCTTCTGTATTGGGTGAATTGAGTGCAGGTATCCTTCTTGGTATTTCAGGTCTGGGTATCATTGAAGTAAACGATGTACTTAAGGTCCTTGCTGAGATCGGTATTTTGCTTTTACTCTTTGAAATAGGTTTAGAGACGGATATTCAAAAGCTTAAAGATGCAGGAACAAAATCTATCGTTGTTGCATTGATGGGTGCTATATTTCCTTTTGGTGTCTCATCATTGGTCGCTTATTATGTATTTGATCTTACTTTGGTTGTTTCTCTTTTTATTGGTGGAACAATGACAGCCACAAGTATAGGGATTACAATGAGGGTTTTAAAAGACCTTCAAAAACAACATAGTCATGTTGCACAGATAGTCATAGGGGCAGCTGTTATTGATGATATCATAGGTGTCATTGTTCTTGTATTTATCTATGATTTTGCAACTTCACAAGAGTTAAGTATGACCAATACGTTAAACACTACGTTCTTTATTTTGATATTTCTTATCTTGGCTCCTATTGTTGCGAACCTTCTTTCTCATTTTATGAAAAAATGTGATGAAAACAAAAAAATCCCAGGTTTGATCCCTACAGTCATTATTTCTCTTATTTCTCTTTTTGCATATCTTTCGCACCTTGTTGGGGCACCTGAAATTTTAGGTTCTTTTGCTGCGGGTATAGCACTGTCACGGCGGTTTATCTTGCCTTTTGGTATGGGCTTGAGAAATGATGAGTGCTTTTTAGAGAAAGTAAAAAAATCCATCCGTCCCATAGCGCAGATGTTTACCCCTATATTTTTTGTAATGGTTGGACTCTCTATGAACTTAAGGGTGATAGATTTTACCTCAATGCACTTTTGGTCTTTAGCACTTGTATTTCTGGTTATAGCTATTATCGGAAAATATATCGGAGCTCTTTTACTTAAAAATACCAGTGCTTTAAAGAAAGCATTGATAGGTATCTCTATGATACCTCGTGGAGAGGTAGGGTTGATATTTGCTGAAGTAGGTCGGGTAAATGGTATTTTAGATAATGAAATTTATGCTGTTCTCATTTTTGTTATTATAGTCACTACGCTTGTACCGCCATTTTTACTTAAATGGCTTTTTAAATATGAGAAAGAGGATGTTTTGCTATAAGCTATTGGGGTGATCAAAGAGATCCTTATAGGAGGATCTCTTTAGTATACATAAATTTTATTGCTGTAGTGAGGACTTAAATCTTTTTTCCATAGTGATGGCTTCATCTCTTCCATAAACAATAATATCAGGATCTACTTCAATAGCTTTATCTTTGATTTTATCTGGATAATCAACAAAACTCAAAATATGTTTTATACAGTTTATTCTGGCCTTTTTCTTATTGTCACTTTTAACAATTGTCCAAGGTGCTGCTTTTGTATGGGTAGCGCTTAACATCATAAATTTAGCAAGTGAATATTCATTCCACAATCTTTGAGATTCTTTATCTACAGGTGACAGTTTGTATTGTTTGAGAGGATCAGTTTCTCTGGCTTTAAATCTTCTTGCCTGTTCTTCTTTAGAGACAGAAAAATAAAATTTAAACATTTGGATATCTTCATCTACGATCATTTGTTCAAACTCTGGTGCATCTTTTAAAAACTTATGGTGTTGTCTCTCGGTACAAAAACCCATTACAGGCTCAACCATAGATCTGTTATACCAGCTTCTGTCAAAAAGAACGATCTCACCAGCACTTGGTAGGTGTTTAGCGTATCTTTGAAAGTACCATTGAGTGGTTTCTTTGTTATTAGGCTTCTCAAGAGCAACAACTCTTGCACCCCTAGGATTTAGGTGTTCAGTGATCCTTTTGATAGTACCACCTTTTCCTGCAGCATCCCTACCTTCAAATATCATTAAGATCTTCAAACCTTTGTCTTTTACATGGTTTTGAAACTTTAGAAGTTCAACTTGAAGTCTCTTCAATTCTTTTTCGTATTGCAGGGTCTCTTTTTTTATCCAAACTTGAACTTTGTCTTTATTCTTGTTCACTGTTTTCTTCTTTTCCATTTTTTCCCTTTTTATATGAGGATTAACCTATAAATTTACCACCGCTTGTTCTTTGCGCTTCCATGATCTCAATCTCTCTTGCCCCAGAGATCACGATCTCTGGATTAAGTGAGTAATCTAGGTTCTCATCTCTGTCATTGTAATTGACTGAATTCAAGATCACTTTAAGTGACTCAAGTCTTGCCTGTTGCTTATCATTTGATCGTATAACGGTCCATGGTGCATTATGAGAGTGGGTCTGTTTGATCATATTATATTTTGTTTCTGTAAAGTCATCCCATCTGTCTTGAGCCTGTACATCAATTTCACTTAGTTTCCATTGTCTAAGAGGATCTGTTTTTCTTCGTTCAAATCTTCTAGCTTGTTCATCTTTGGTTACAGAGTAATAAAGTTTAACAAGTATGATACCTTGGCGTGTAAGATCTTTTTCAAAGCCTTTAACACCCTTCATGAAGTCATCATACTCTTTTTGGGTACAAAAACCAAAAACAGACTCTACCATAGCTCTGTTATACCAACTTCTATCAAAAAGTACTATTTCTCCACCTCTTGGAAAATGTTGAATGTACTTTTGATAAAACCATTGTGTTTTTTGCTCTTCTGTAGGTTTACCAAGAGCAACGACACGATAATGTTTCTCATTCATATACCTTGTAACTCTTCTGATAGTTCCACCTTTACCGGCAGCATCTCTCCCCTCAAAAAGTATGATCATTTTTTGATTTGTATCTTCAATATGTCGTTGAAGTTTGATAAGTTCAGCCTGGTAAGGTTTTAAGGCCTGTTCATTTTTTCTTTTTGTTGATGCTTTGCTATCAGAACTTTTATTTGTCTGTGATTCTTTATATGCATTTATCAACTCATCGAGTGGAATTGTATTACCATCTATTTCTACTGTATTGTTTTCTGTCATTTATTTTCCTTTTTATTTTGATTTATTTGGTTTATTTTCAGCATAGAGATTATGGAGGATCTTTTTACCTTTTTTTATTTGGTAAGTAACGATCTCTAGTTCTTCTTCAAGCTCTTTCTTCTTCTTTTTATTTGCAGTTTCTAACGATTTATTAATGCTTTTTTTTCTACTATTTAACTTCTTAATAAGATCTTTGAGTGATTTCTTTTTACCCTCGATCTCATAATCATTTAATCCTAGTGTGGATTTTACTTTCTTAATA
Organism: Sulfurovum sp.; assembly: GCA_965657515.1. Lineage (GTDB taxonomy): Bacteria > Campylobacterota > Campylobacteria > Campylobacterales > Sulfurovaceae > Sulfurovum. Next base: position 16,106 of record CBFHPE010000001.1, on the reverse strand, counting down.
AACTTTTTAATACCCATTAATTATCCTTTTTTTCCAAAATTACTTTAATTTCATCGTCATCCATTGCCATCTCTTCATTTAAGCTTGGTGTATTGCTACTTCTATCAGTAAATGTAATTTCTGCCATTGCGATGAGGTTTTTACTAATATCATAGGCATATGCACTATCATTCATAAGTGAAGTTGCCATCTCAGGAGTGATCAGTTCATCTCTGATAAGATTATCAAGTGTTCCATTAGTTATGATATCGTATTTTTCTGTATGTACTTTAGATTTACTAAGAAGCAGTAAAATGAGATCTTCTTCATCTGTCGTTGCTACAGTGTTAATGTCTCTTAAAAGTTCAGCAAGGCCTTGTCTCATAAGATCATATTGTTCTTTTATATGGGTATTGGTACTTTTAGAGTACTTAACTAAGTTTTTTTGCAAATGTTTCGTATCTTTCACTGCTTCTACCAAGTCTCTATTTGCAAGTTTAAGTTTATAAAGTACTTCTATATCTTTGGGAGACATATCAGATTGTGCTCTTGTTGAAAAGTCTATGATCTCACCATAGATACCTTTTATTTTATGGTTATAAAATTCATCTATATTGATGGCACTTGTACTATATGGATCTTTAACTACTGCATCTAGAGGCATTTCGGATATGATATTACTTCGTTTTAAATTTAAACCATGTGTGATGATCTCAAAGGCATTTTCATAGAGGTGCTTTGTCTCTCTAATGATGGCTGCCATAGAGGTTGATGGAAGTTCAAGAACGGAATCATTAAGATATTGTGCACTATCATATCCTGTATTTGATGTTGAACTGTCAGTTTTAAGTACAGACTCAAGGAAGATCACAAGTTTATTGATAAAAGGTACCATGACAAGTACACCGATCACATTAAATATCGTATGGAAAACAGCAAGTTTTAGAGCATAGTCATCATCTGCTATCCCAACATGGGCACTGATCCATTCTACTGAATACATAAGCTGATGAATAAATATAATGGCTATAAGTCCGGTTACTCCATTGAAGATCAAGTGTGCACCAGCTAATTGTTTCCCAACAATATTGGAACTCATTGCACCAAGTATGGCAGTGATGGTTGTACCGATATTGGCCCCGATCGCTAATGCCAAAGCATTCTCATAACTGATCTGACCTGCAGCAAGTGCTGTGATGATCAAGACGAGGGTAGCATGTGATGACTGCATCACAACTGTTGCAAAGATACCGATACCGGTAAATATAAATAGTCCTTTATAGCCCGTTACTGCATAACTAGCTAGATCTATAGTATCTTTAAATGCTTCAAACCCGTCTTTCATATAGTGGATCCCTAAAAATAGGAATCCTAATCCTGCAAGCACATATCCCAGCCCTTTGAGTGATTTAGATTTTTGAAAGATGAGTATCACACCAAAGACAAGCATAGGCATGGCATAGGCAGATATCTTTACTTTTAGTCCAAGCCCTGCAACAAGCCATGCACCTGTTGTTGTTCCAATATTTGCTCCAAACACGATCCCTATACCTTGTGCAAGACCGATAAGTCCCGCACCTAGAAATGAGATAGTAAGAACAGACACTAAGGAACTCGACTGCATGATAGTGGTGGTTAAGACACCAAATCCAACACTTTTATAGAGTTTATCTGTAGACTTTTGCAATATCTTCTCCAAAGTACCTCCTGAAAAGGCTTTAAATCCTTCCTCAAGAGAGAGCATCCCAAATAAGAAGATAGAAACACCAGCTGCTATGACTTTAAAATCCGGGCTTATCCAAAATCCATAAGCCAGAATTACCAAAATAGTAGGTAATAATATTTTTCTTAACACTTAATATTACCTCTCATATATTTTCTAAGTCGATTCTTCATTAAATTACTATTCCTCTGATCATAAAGAATATGACAGCTGAAAGTACAGCGGCTGCAGGTACTGTAATAACCCATGCTGCGATAATTTTTTTCACTGCATCTCTTTTTACATATTTGACTTTTTCAACACTCTTAATATGCTTTTTAGATGCTTTTATTTTTGCTTCTTCTTCATCAATAAGTTTATAAAGATCAACAATTCTTTCATAGTCTGCTTTTGTTTTTTTACTTTTCTCTTCTAATGATGAAAGTTCACTATTATATGCTTTTAAGACTTTTTTCTCATCTTCAATACTTGTTTGCTCTTGCTCGATAATTTCTTCTTGACCCGTTGATGCAAGGTACTCTCTTAAAAAACCTACACCAAAGATACCACCCACTGCAATGTGTGTAGAAGATACAGGAAGTCCTAATTGTGAAGCGATAATAACAGTGATAGAAGCAGCCATTGCAACTGAGAATGCTCTCATTTGATCTAGTTCAGTGATCTCACTACCTACTGTCCGGATTAATTTTGGACCATAAAGGGCAAGGCCAAGAGCAATACCAATTGCACCTACACCCATAACCCATAAAGGAATACCAGCTTTTGCTGATATACCTCCAGTGACAACAGCATCATTGATCGCTGCTAATGGTCCGATGGCATTTGCAACATCATTTGCACCATGTGCAAAACTTAAAAGTGCTGCTGCAAAAATGAGCGGCACTGTAAATAAGAGGTTAATAGACTCTCTTGTATTCTCGAGATTACTCGCTCTTTTAGCAACAGTTTTCTTCACGATCATATATACAATTCCTGCAATGATCACCCCGAAGATGGCGGCTATCAGGAAAGAAGGTTTTTTCGCATCTGGAAGAAATACTAAAACATCTACGATTGAAGGCCATACTTTTTTAAGACCTTTCAGTGTTAAATATGTTACAAATGCCCAAGACATAATAGCTACAAAAATAGGTACCCATGTTTTTGCCGCTGTGATTTTATCATCTTTAAAGACCATCGATTTTTTAATGGCAAATAAAAACGTTGCTGCAATGATCCCGCCAAGTACTGGTGATATAACCCATGAAGCAGCTATCTTACCCATAGTTCCCCAGGATACAATTGTAAACCCTGCTGCAGCAATACCTGCACCCATAACTCCTCCCACAATTGAGTGAGTGGTAGAAACAGGTGCTTTCATCATTGTCGCAAAGTTTAGCCATAATGCAGCAGCTAAGAGTGCAGCCATCATTGCCCATATGAAGGGATCAACATCACCGCCAAAAGCATTTATATCGATAATACCCTTTTTAATCGTTTTTACAACATCCCCACCTGCAATGAATGCACCACTGGCTTCAAAAATAGCTGCGATAACAATAGCCCCACCCATAGTAAGTGCTTTTGAACCAACAGCCGGACCTACATTGTTTGCAACATCATTTGCACCAATGTTCATAGCCATATAAGCACCAAAAAGTGCTGCAATAGCTAAAAACATATTATTAGGTATAGAACCTGTACTTAAAAAACTATAGGTTAATACCGCTACCATAAAAAAGAGTGCAAAACCAAGCCTTATAAAGTCTATTCCACTACTTTTTATTGCCTCTTTTTCCATTTTTTTTGCTACTTGTATCATTTCCATTCATATTATCCTTTTACTATGTATATACCTATAGTATACTCCTACTAATCTTAGTAGTTATAATAAAAAAGTAAAAAAAATATAAGTTTGAAAAAATAGAATTAAGTTTGGATTTTTGAACTTGTGAGTTGAAATTTATGTTATACTAATATATAAGCTTTAGAGTTTATGTATTAAATTAGTAAGGATAATTATGGAAATTGTATATATTGGTATTGGTATAGTTATTGGAGTTGTTGGAGCGATTTTTCTTGATGTAGATATGTTTTCAAAAAAAGCGGCAGATGAAGAAAAAAAAGTTGATGATCATAGCCCAGAGAACGAGGGAAAATAATAACTCGAAAACTTCTCGTCCTAAACTGCTGGACGAGAACAGTATGAATTACTTCTTTTCTCACTTATATTAACTCTTTTACTATTCTTTATATGAATTCTGTATGATTACGTCCATTCTTTTTTGCAATATAGAGTGCATTGTCTGCTCTTTTTATAATGGAATCAATGGTGTCTTTTTCACTACAGAGTGTGAGGCCAAAACTCACTGTGATAACAGTTGATATGGAAAAAAGATGTTGCTCAATATTAAGACGGAGTTGTTCAACGAGCTCTATTACCTCTTCCTGGTCTGTCTCTACATAAATGATCATGAACTCTTCACCACCCCAACGGATAAGTTTATCTGTTGAACGGATCTCTTTTGCAATGAACTGTCCTATCTCTATTAAAATAGAATCACCTACTAGATGTCCATAGGTATCATTGATCTTCTTAAAGTGATCTATATCCATAATGGCCAATCCAAATTTATGATGAAAATGTTTGTAACGGTTTAATTCATCTGTTAGTAATTCATCTAGCTTTGTACGATTATAGAGGCCTGTCAGTTTGTCTGTAACTGCCAACTGTGTTAGCTGCTCATGTGTTGCAAATACTTCTTTGTAGGACTTTTCTAAAAGGTAAGCACCCAATAAACCAAAAGAGAATGAAGCAGACATCCAAAAACAGTGCATTATAAAATTCTCATCTGAGAGGGAGAAGAAAAAATACGTTACAGACAAAATGATGATAACCGTCATGGTCGCAGAGATGATAGCCTGCCAGAAACGTAGCCCGGAGACTGTAAATATCCAGAAGAGAATAAGATAGAGCTCTGTCATATAAAGTGCTGGATCTTCTAATTTTGAAGTGATGAGTAAGTTTCCTATAGCAGCTATGATTGGTGCTATGATCAATAGGATAATAGTGAGTTTATGGAGTTCTTTTTTGAATGTCATGAGAGAAATCACAAATAGCAATGGAGGCATGATGTAGAGGTGTACAGTTATCATCAGTGGTAAAATATCATTTGTTACTATCAGTATATTGAGAAGTGCGGCGATAATATACAGTAGACTTGTAAGGGCAGCGATAAGACGTATTTGGAGTACTCTTGACTTGATCATCCATTGGTCAAATTTTTGTTTTATTATCTTATCTTGAAAGTCGATAGTAGAAGAATTGGAACTACTATTTATATTTTGATACATTAGGTATAATCCACTCCTTCTACATAAAATTATTTCTTTTAATTACCTATTTTAGTATATCAGTTAAAACTAAATTCTTTTAAGCAGTTGTTCCAAAAAAACTTTAAAATTAGGTAGTGTCAAGCTACTTTCTCTCTGTTTTTTCCCCCACATAGGTTCAGGAAAGTAGCTGTCTTCTTCAAAACGTGCCATGATATGCCAATGTACGTGAGGCATATAATTTCCAAAAGATGCAATGTTGATCTTTTTTGGTTTATAATACGCTAACATCTCTTTTTCTATTATGTCCAGCAGATCATAGATCTCAAACTTGACCTCTGAAGGTACTTCGCTCATCTCTCTGTATGGGTTTTGTGTAAATATCTTAAGCCATGGAATTTCAGACTCTTCTATCTCAATTTTGATATTCTCATTTTCATAGATAAGTGGCATTAGCGTATCCTTTTAATGGTTTGTTTACCTAGTTTATAGATATTTGATGCCTGTTTATTTTTTTGAAGCGGTTCAATAACGACATCGGCCGACTCTTTAGCAAATCTTTCATCGTAGTTATGACCACTTAGATTTGCTGAAGTGGTATATGCCCATTTAAGACGGTTTAAAAGCAGAAGATGATGTTTGTCCTGTATGAGACGATAAGAGTGCCTATTTGGCATGATAAATGTGGTTTTTGTACTTCTTCTTACCCTGTTCTTTTGTGAAGAGGGAACACGGGTAAATGTTTGTAGCGTTTGAAGACTATTGATCGCCTTAATGTAATATTTATGAGGGGGACGTTGTTTTATACTGGTAAGTTTGTCAGCGTTTTGGGAGACAAAACCAATAGTGGTATCAGTTTGTGTCAAAAAAACTTTATCTTTAAAAGAGTTATTTTGCATATATTTTCTCCTCAACACAACTAGTTGTATGAGTCCACTGCTGGAGTGGACATAGTGTCAGTGTAGGTAAGATGAGCTTTGCTCATCTACCGTCCTATTATGCTAAGTAATCCTGTAGTGCTTTAGGCTCAAGCTCACCATTTGTAGATTTAAGTTCTTTGATCGCAAGAGCAGTTGCTTTGGCTGCTGCAACAGTAGTGAAGTAGGCAACATGGTTTGCAAGTACAGATTGTCTAATGGTTTTAGCATCTGTTTTACTTGCGACATTGTCACTTGTATTGATAGCCAGTGCTATCTCTTCATTTCTGATCATATCATCTATGTTTGGACGACCTTCTGAGATCTTAAGTACTTTGGTTGACACTACACCAGCTTCTTGCAGTGCTGCATGAGTTCCTGAAGTAGCTACGATATCAAAACCTAAATCTGTAAACATTTTACCAACTTCTCCGGCTTGTGCTTTATCATTTTCTGTTAGAGAGATGAAAAGTTTACCTTCAAGTGGTATGTTGTTCTTTGAAGCAAATTGACTTTTGGCAAAAGACATACCAAAGTTGTCAGATACACCCATTACTTCACCTGTTGACTTCATTTCAGGCCCTAAGATAAGGTCTGAACCCGGTAACTTGTTGAAAGGGAAAACAGCTTCTTTTACAGCTATATGACCTTTTAGACTTGGTTCCATGATCTTTTTGTCAAAGTTTACTACGTTAAATGTATCGTAGAATTTAAGTGCTTCTTTTAAGTCACCCTGGATCATAACCCTGGTTGCTACTTTTGCTAGAGGTACACCTGTTGCTTTGGATACAAAGGGTACCGTTCTAGATGCTCTAGGATTTACTTCGATAAGGTAGATCTCACCTTTATGGATAGCATACTGGATGTTCATAAGACCTACAACACCCAATCCAAGAGCGATCTTTGCAGTTTGTTCTTTTACTTCTTCTTGTAACTCTTCCGAGATAGAGACTGGAGGAAGTGAACATGCAGAGTCACCAGAGTGGATACCCGCTTCTTCGATGTGCTGCATTACTGAACCGATGTAGACATCTTTACCATCACAGATGGCGTCTACATCAAGTTCTATGGCATTGTCAAGGAACTTGTCTATGAGAACCGGTGCATCATTCGATACAGATACCGCTTCATCCATGTACTGCTTAAGTTCATCATCTGAATATACAGTCTTCATACCGCGACCACCAAGTACAAATGATGGACGTACAAGTACAGGGTAACCGATTCGGTTCGCAACTATAAGTGCAGCATCTTTCTCTACAACAGTATCGTTGTCTGGTTGTTTAAGTCCTAAGTCGTTGATAAATGTGGAGAAAAGTTCTCTGTCTTCTGCCAAGTCGATGACTTTTGCAGTTGTACCTGAGATATTTGCTCCGATAGCTGTTAGGTTTTTAGCCAGTTTAAGTGGCGTTTGTCCACCAAAGTGGACGATGACACCATCAGGCTTTTCAAGCTCGATCACGTTTCTTACATGTTCAAAGTCAATAGGCTCAAAGTAGAGAATATCAGAGGTGTCGTAATCTGTAGAAACTGTCTCTGGGTTACAGTTATACATGATGGACTTCACACCCATGTCTTCAAGTGCAAAGGCAGCATGTACACAACAGTAATCAAATTCAATACCCTGACCGATACGGTTAGGGCCACCACCAATAACAAGTACTTTTTTCTCTTCAGACACAGTAGTTTCAACTTCTGGAAGTTTAGTAATATTCGTAGTAGAGTAGAGGTACGGTGTAAGTGCTTTGAATTCTGCTGCACAGGTATCTACTTCATTGTACTCAAGTTGTATAGACATTTTTTCTCTGGCATTGTATATGTCATTTTCTGATAGAGAAAGACCTTCTTTTTTGTTGATAACCTGTGCGATCATCGCATCAGAGAAACCATCTGCTTTTACTTCACGTAATCTTGACGCATCAGAAAGTAGGGCAATATCCATTTCTCTCTCAACATTTGCAAGCTCTTCAAGTTGATACAAGAACCATCTGTCGATTTTACAAAGATCAAAGATAGCATCCACGCTCATACCACGTCTTAAACCTTCAAAAACGTAAAGCATACGGTTTTCATTTGAACGGCGTATTTCACGTACCAGTTCTTCACCATCACATTTGATAGGGTTGAAACCAATGAGACCTGTCTCCAATGAACAAAGTGCTTTTTGGAATGACTCTTTAAAGGTACGACCTATGGACATCGCTTCTCCTACAGACTTCATTGCTGTGGTCAGTGTAGAGTCAGCCATCGGGAACTTTTCAAAAGTAAATCTAGGTAGTTTGGTTACGATGTAGTCAATGACCGGTTCAAATGATGCAGGGGTACCTGTGATATCATTGGTGATCTCATCTAGTGTAAATCCTACTGCAAGAAGGGTTGCTACTTTAGCGATCGGGTAACCAGTTGCTTTAGATGCCAGTGCAGAAGAACGGCTCACTCTTGGATTCATTTCGATAACGATCATACGACCCGTATTTGGGTTGATAGAGAATTGTACGTTTGAACCACCTGTATCAACACCTACTTCACGTAAGATCTTGAAAGAGGCATCTCTCATGTTCTGGTACTCTTTGTCTGTAAGTGTCAATGCGGGAGCAAGTGTGATAGAGTCACCTGTATGTACACCCATAGGGTCAAAGTTCTCGATGGAACATACGATGATACAGTTATCTGCCTTGTCACGGATAACTTCCATCTCGTACTCTTTCCAACCAAGTAAAGACTCTTCAATAAGAATCTCAGAGATAGGAGAGGCTTCAAGTCCTCCTCGCACGATCTCTTTATACTCATCCATATTATAGGCAACACCTGAACCGCCGCCTGCCATAGTAAATGACGCACGTATGATAAGTGGGAAACCGATGTTTTTAGCCGCATCCATCGCTTCATCTATATTGTAGGCATATTGAGAAATAGGAAGGTCCATACCGATCTTGATCATCGCTTCTTTGAACTCTTGTCTATCTTCACCTTTTTTGATGGCTTCTGGTTTTGCACCTAAGAACTCAATACCTTCAAGCATACCTGCCTCGTGCATGTCCATAGCAACATTGAGTGCGGTTTGACCACCCATCGTTGGCAAGATAGCATCAACATTTTCCTGTTTGATGATCTTAGAGATAATTTCAGAGGTAATAGGCTCAATATAAGTTCTATCTGCAAACTCAGGGTCAGTCATGATAGTTGCAGGGTTTGAGTTAATGAGAACAACTCTGTATCCCAGTTCTTTCAGTGTCTTTGCTGCCTGTGTACCAGAGTAGTCAAATTCACAGGCTTGACCGATAACAATAGGTCCTGATCCGATAAGTAAAATAGTTTTGATGTCATTGCGTTTTGGCATAGAGAGATACCCTTGGTTTTTAGTTTGATATTATAGCCGATTTTGAATAAAAAGCCCTTAAATAGAGGGCTTATTTAGATGGAAAGATAAAGGGTTTAAAAGAGGTCTAAACCACTTGTATTGTGTTGTATAATTTGTTGTTGCTTTTTTATTTTCTTTATCTTTTTAGGTACTTCTATTACTTCGGAAGGTGTTTCAGGTTCTATCACATCATGCTGTGTCTGATCGATACGGGAAGGGATACTGGATATCACCGGTTCTGTGGTATTACTCTCTTCTGGTAAAGTAGAAGTATTTTGTTCTATACCTGTATCTGGGATACTGTAACGGGTAGGTAATTGTGTTTTATTACTGTCAAAACCTTCAGTCAATGTAGCTTTTGGATCATTGATAAGGAAAAAAGTTTTAGGATGGAAGATGTCACTGTACGTTTTGATATGTGCAACAGTATAAGAACTACGTACTTCAACTTTTGTAACAAGTCCCACAGGAATATCTGCAAAAAAGATACCATCTAGACCTGAGGTGACCACTTTATCTCCTTCTTGTATCTTATGCCATTTCGGGATGAATTTTACAAGCATTTCATTTTTTTCCCTACCAAGCGCAATACCAGGTGCTTTACTCTCTCCTATAAATACAGAAAAGCGACATTTATCATCTGAAGTGAGGTATCCGTAGAGTTGGTTATTTTGTACTCTGGCTGTTCCTCCGACAACACGACCCTGAATGAGACCATAGAGTTTGTCTTCTTCGAGCCCTTGAGGTTTTGTCAGAATGATCTGAGAAAAACTGTTCAGTTTTACATAAGATATTGTTTCCGTTATAGAGATATTACTTACAGGGATACGGCTTAAGTCCGGCAGTACTTTGTAGATATTCTTTACTTCTTCTATATAGTGCATTTGTTCAAGAAGGCGTTTACGTAAAATACGGTTTTCGCGGCTTAGTTTTTCTATTGATTCTTTTTGAAAGATGTAGCTATGGCTTTTATCTTCTAAATTTTGTGTAAGGTTTTTGTAATTTTGTTTAATGGGGTTAATGACACCTAAAAGTGTATCTGTGATGCGTGCATCATTGCGTGACAGAAGTACTGTCAGCATGAGCAGCAGTATGGCTATGATGACAAGTCTAGTCTTCATATGCCGTTTGTTGAAGAAGGTCTAGCTCATCAAGTGCGATACCTGTACCTTTAGCAACAGCAAGAAGAGGTTCTTCTGCAATGTAAACTGGAAGTTTAACGATATCTGAAAGATATTTGTCTAATCCTCTAATAAGAGCACCACCACCTGTCAGTACAATACCGTTTTCTACGATATCACCTGCAAGTTCCGGTGGTGTCTGCTCAAGTACATCTTTAAGTGCTTCAGCGATCTCCTCAAGGGAGTCTTTCATTGCTGACCTGATGTGCTCTGATGTTACTTCCATAGAAGCAAGGCTCCCTTCTACCTGGTCTCTACCACGTACAGTTGTTGTAAGTTCTTCATCAAGTGGTATAGCTGTACCGATCTTGATCTTAAGTTCTTCAGCAACACGATCACCGATAAGCAGGTTAAAGTTCTTTTTGATGTAATCAATGATCGCCTGATCAAAATTATCACCTGCTACACGAATAGACTTGGAAATGACAAGACCACCCAATGAAGTTACACCGATCTCAGTTGTACCACCACCGATATCCACAACAAGGTTACCGTTTGGATCTTTTACAGGGATACCAGCACCGATCGCTGCTGCCATAGGTTCCTCAATAAGATACACATATCTTGCACCGGCATTTTCAGCAGAATCTTTTACGGCACGACGTTCAACCTGTGTAAGACCATAAGGTACACAGATAATGATACGTGGAGAGAAAAATCCTTTTCTTCTATGTGCTTTCTCAATGAAATAACGGATCATCATTTCTGTGACTTCAAAGTCTGCGATAACACCATCTTTCATAGGACGGATCGCCTTGATGTTCCCTGGTGTTTTACCAACCATGTCTTTAGCTTCCTGACCTACTGCCAAGATACGCTCCCTGCCATGTTTGTCATATTGAATGGCAACAACTGACGGCTCATTGATACTGATACCTTGTCCCTTTACAAGAACAAGTGTATTTGCCGTTCCCAGGTCGATCGCCAGGTCGTTGGAAAACATTCCTAATATTTTTTTAAACATCTAAATATCCTTTTTCTATCTGCGCTTATGCTGTTTTTTTATCTTTAATGTACAAAGGTTTTGCACCGGTTTCTATCACTTCATTGGTAATAACCACTTCATATCCACTTAACTCTGGAAGTTCATACATGATGTCAAGTAATGTCTCTTCAAGTATCGAGCGCAATCCTCTGGCACCTGTTTTTCTGTCTATGGCTTTTTGTGCGATGAGTATCAATGCATCTTCTTCAAAAGTGAGTTGTACATCATCGATCTCAAAGAGTTTTTGATACTGTTTTACCAAAGAGTTCTTTGGCTCAACTAAGATACGAACCATATCTTCTTTACTTATTTCACCGAGTGTTGCAAGGACATGCAAACGACCGATAAGTTCAGGGATAAGTCCAAAGGAGACAAGATCATCTGACTCTACAAGGTGAAGAAGATTCTCTTCTTCTTTTTTGGAACGTTTTTCCTGACCAAATCCAAGAGTATTTGATCCAAGTCTTCTTTTAAGGATGTCATTTAGACCATCAAAGGCACCACCACATATGAAGAGGATATTTGATGTGTCAATTTGTATGAAATCCTGATTAGGATGTTTACGTCCACCCTTTGGCGGTATATTGACCACAGAACCTTCTATAAGTTTAAGGAGAGCCTGCTGTACACCTTCACCTGATACATCACGTGTTATGGATCGATTTTCTCCCATACGTGCGATCTTATCAACTTCATCGATAAATACTATACCTTGCTCTGCACGCTGAGGATCACCATCGGCGGCCATCAGAAGTTTAGTGAGGATGTTTTCTACATCTTCACCTACATAGCCTGCTTCTGTAAGGTTGGTTGCATCAGCAATAGCGATAGGAACATTTAAAAATCTTGCAATAGTCTGTGCCAAAAGAGTTTTACCTGAGCCTGTTGGTCCTATAAGCAGTACATTTGATTTGGCGATCTGTGTATCATCGTCTACATTGTCTTTAAATATACGTTTATAGTGGTTATAGACTGCTACAGAAAGCGTTTTTTTTGCTTTTTCCTGTCCTATAACATAATCACTGAGCATAGTGTCTATCTCTTTAGGTGTATAGAGTACATGTGTTTCCGAGTCTACCGTATTTTCATCATACTCCTCTTCACCAAAGAGTATCTTATATGCTGATACAACACAGTTTGAACAGATATAAGCACTCTCTCCTGCAATAAGAGGATTCTCTTCACTCTCTTGGGCTTTACAAAAGCTACATGCTTTATTTGTCATTTATTATCCTTGCTATCATTTTACTTTTTCGAACGTGTGAATGGTATACCGCGTTTAGAGTTTTGTATAAATTCACATAATTTTTTAACTGCATCTGAGTCAGTTGATCCCAATAAGCGTTCTGCTACTTCTTGAAGGGGGTTACCCTGTTCAAATAGTTCTCTATATGCTGATTTGAGTGCATTGATCTCTTCACGTTTCATAGCTCTACGGAGTCCTGTGAGGTTTAGCCCTCTAAGGTGTGCACGGTTACCTTCAACCAGACAGTAAGGAGGTACATCCTGTGCCAAGGCACTTGCTCCACCAACCATAGCATAATCACCGATATGTACGAACTGGTGTACAGGTGTAAGTCCACCGATGACCACATGGTTACCAAGCTCTACATGTCCTGCAAGTGTAGCCCCATTTGCCAAGATACAGTTATCACCCAGAATGACATCATGACCTAAGTGTACATAACCCATAAGTAAGTTTCTATTACCGATTTTAGTAATAGAACCACCACCTTGAGTACCTGGATTAAGTAAGGTGAATTCTCTAATGGTATTGTTATCACCAATGATCAACTGAACATCTTCACCAGAGAATTTAAGATCCTGAGGTATCGTACCTACTGCTGCATGTGGGAAGATGCGATTGTTTTTACCAATAGTTGTATCTCCCTCTATGACAGCATGCGATGCCACAGTAGTGTTATCACCTATTTTTACTTTTGGACCAATGTAGGCAAAAGGACCTACAGAGACATTTTCGCCAAGGATCGCACCATCTTCTATGACAGCAGAAGCGTGAATTAAAGACATCAAGTGACCTATTTATCCACGATCATAGCTTTAAGCTCAGCTTGTGCGACTATTTTTCCGTCCACATACGCTTTTGCATCAAGCTGCCATACCGGACCTTTGTTCTTAATGACATCCAGTTTATATACAAGTTGATCACCCGGGGTAACAGGTGATCGGAATTTGGCTTTGTCGATACTCATAAAATATACGACCTTATTGTGTATCTCTTCTTGGCTGGCATCGTCCATACTTTTGAATGCTAGTACACCACCAGCTTGAGCCATACCTTCAATGATCATAACACCAGGATAGATAGGATGACCAGGGAAATGACCTTGGAATACAGGTTCAGAGATAGAAACATTTTTATAACCTTCTATGTATTTTCCTGGTGTGAGCTCAGTGATTCTGTCCACAAGTAAAAATGGATATCTGTGAGGTAGTATATTTTGAATGTCAACGACGTTATAAAGCATTAGAAACCTTTTTATAAAAATTCTCTTATTTTATCGCAATGTTTGTAAGAAGTGGTTTAGAGTCTAATGAGTATTTCTTTAACATCTTCGTAGGTTTTACTTTGACAAATGATCTCTATTTTTTTGTCAGGTATCTCTTCGACAACAAGTATGATGGAGAGATCATAAGGTGTGACTCCCAATTGTGCACGTATCCCAAGCTCTTTAGAGAAAGAGGGAGGAGAAAAAATAAGCTCTGTAACATTTTGATACTTCGTTGTAGCCAAATGATTATAATGTGCAAGTGTGATAAAACGTACTTCATCACGGTTCATATGGTAAACTTCTCCGACATGGTATTCTATCTTACCTCTGCTATACTCGCCTTTGAGTGTAGAATAGGGTAAAAAGTGTGCAGGAACTACCTCTTTACGAACACGTAAAAGTCCAGAATCGAGGCGCCAATTTAAAAAACGCTGTTTGATGATCTTGTGTGGTATGTTTTCTTCTTCAAACTTCCATCGTTTTTCATACATTTCTATACGTTCTTCTATGGATTCTGGTTGTATTTGTCCTGAGACGGGTACAAAAAGTTCATCCGCAAGTTTAGACTGTTGGTCACGCTGGATATTTAGCCCGAACATACAGCCACAGTAGTCTTGACGGTAGAGCGCATCTTCTTTAGCTAATATGTTCTGTTCCTGTGTACCTGAAGCTTTACGGTAGTCTGGAGCTACAAAAGTAATACCTTCGCGCTGTGCTAAAGCATCTCCCGAAACCTGTAATTGTTTGAGTGATTTTTTAGGACTTGTGAGTAGGGTAGATGTGTAACTGTTTTCACCTAACTCGGCGGCTTTTTTAGCAGAAACCTCAAATCGTCTGTCAAAACATACGGCACATCTTGAACCCTTCTCAGGTTCATGTTCCAACCCTCGAACAGCATCAAGCCAGTTCTCTACATCGTACTCGCCTTCAATGAGTTCAACGCCAAGCATTTTACAGGAACGCTTGACATCGAGTAGACGTAGGTAGTATTCTGAGTATGGATGTATGTTAGGGTCATAGAAAAATCCTGTGAGTTTTTCTTCAGGGTACTCTTCTTGAAGCTTTTTTAAAAAGTAGTGGCTGTCTACACTACAACATATATGTACTAGCATGAAGTATCCATGATGATTTTAGCAACATTTTGGGAACTTCCATGACCAAGGTATTCTTTTAACTCTTTGGCCTTATCAGCAAAGATCTCACGGTCAGTATTGTGGTACTCTTTTAAGAGGTTCTCAACAGTAACTTCTTCTTGTAGAAGTTCGTTATGCAGGGTAGTCTGGTTATGGTTTGTGAGTATGATATTTGCCAAACCTACCTGTGTAATATTAAGTAGCTTTGTGCCTATGAAAAAGTCTATTTTTTTAGCGATATATGCCAAGGTAAAAGGTGTACCTATGAGAGCAGCTTCCAGAGTTGCTGTACCTGAACAAATAAATGCAAACTCTGAACGTCCCAATGCTTCATGGGTATCACGTACGATCTCGAATTCTCTGTTGCCTCTATAGAGTTTGGCTATCTTGTTTCTGGAAAATGATGGTGGTATGACAAGTAGAGGCCTAATGTCATTACCGAGTTTACGTCTAAGTTCCAAAAAGATAGGCATAAGCCGTGTGATCTCAGATTTTCTAGAACCTGGCATAAAGGTGATGCAGCCTTTGGTTTCTGATTCTACACGGTGTACATCTATCTCATCAAGCAGAGGATGTCCCACATACTGAGCTTTTTTTTGTGGGTAATACTCTACTTCAAAAGGCAGGATACCAAGGAGTTTATCACAGTATTGTTCTAACTTTTTGGCTCGTTTAGGACGACTTGCCCATATTTGAGGAAGGATGTAATAAATGATCTCTTTATCAGGGTAGGCAGTTTTCATTTTTTTAGCCAGAGGTAAATTGAAAGCTGAAGAGTCCATAAGCAGAACCTTATCAGCATTTTTGGCGAGTTCTACCAGTTCATCCATCGCTTTATATGCCCAGCGGATCTTTTTGAGTGCATCTACTATACCCATCACTGCCATTTGACTTATATCATAGAGTGGTTCCCCTAGAGACTTGTCAAAAATTCCCATGATCTCTACATCTTGAGTGTGTTTGAGTACCTCTTTGAGGTGGAGGTTTGATGATGGCTCTAAG